>NZ_JBLZXR010000028.1:0-15369 GCF_050285345.1 Acinetobacter sp. | reverse complement strand
GGAAAGAAGGCGATGCAACTCTTGCTCCTTCAATCGACCTAGTTGGTAAAATCTAATCTGTATTAGATTGAACTGATAAAAAACCACGCTTTTTAGCGTGGTTTTTTTTATTTTAAATCATACAAGTGATTCACGATCCAATTCACACTTTTACTCAATTTAATTAAGCCGTCTTTACAATTCAAAAATAAGAAGAAAGTCATCAACTTAGAGGTTACATAAACATAATAAAAATATAGCACTTCGTTCACTTTTCCCACTGTTCTACCTAAGTAGAGTCCAGTATTTTTAACATGAAATTTTATTCTTATGACTTATTTTCAGGGGAGATGCAGGCAAATGAAAAAAATGATGCTCGTCAGCTGTTTACTTTTAGGTTCGTTTAATACATTTGCTGCGATTAACTGTGATGGGCCAATTAAAAATCAAAGTATCCGTGACGACATTAAAGTCCAAAAAAATTGCCAACTAGAAGGTTTAATTGTTCATGGTAACGTAATTCTTCAGTCAGGAGCTTCCATTGAACTGCGTGGCAATCACATCAAAGGCAATATTGAATCAAATAAAAATTTCTCAAAAATCATTGCCAACAATAACAATATTAGTGGTGATGTAAATTTTTCTGCAGGTCAAAATATACAATTCCGAAACAACCAAATTGATGGCGATTTAAAATTAAATAAAAATAGTGGTCAAATTTCGATTAGAGACAACGAGATTGCAGGCAATTTAATTTGTAATGAAAATTCATTCACCATGAATGGCAATAATAATCAGGTCAAAGGCAATAAGTCGGAACAATGTCGCACCTTTTAATCCAATCTATGTCGCTATAAAATAAAAAACGACTCAAATTTATAGCGACAGATTTCACCTTTTGCAACTTAAGATTCCTCTTTACGCAATAAGTCACATTTCCATTCTACTTATCACTTTTGATTCGAAAAATATGTGGTAAAACTTTATTTTTTAACAAATCTGCAATAGTCCAGTACACCAATTTGTCTTAAGTTCAACTGATATAAACCTTCGTCTGCAACACAACAATAACGATGCAATAAGGGGGATGCTTATGACAACAACAGCTGTAACATCTTGGAAATACAGTTCTTCTTCACGTTACTTAAAAATTTTTTATGCAAATGGTTCCGGCGATTTATTTTATCCAGTTTCGCCTTTTATCTACGATAATTTACTTCGATGTAGTGATAAAACTGCATTTGTTCAAAAATATTTAGAATACGATTTACATTTTTCACGTATCACTTTGCAGGGTTAAACAATCAGCGCCTAAATTAAGGAAGATGATTCAACAACATAGACACTTCAACGTGTAGAAATAAGCAAACTTCATAAAAAATCAGGGCAATTGCCCTGATTTTTAATCCCCCCATTTAATCTCGCCACGTGACCATTAACAACCCTGCTCCAACATTGATGGTTGTACTGATAAATCGTTGATCGGCTTTAATCAAAGCCATAAATTCAGCCACATCTTGCGCATGCGACAAGACATTATCAACAAACAATACGCCACCTTTGGCACGAATTAATTGTGGTAAATAGCGCCAATATTCCACATAGGCATCACGCTCTGCATCCAGTAAAATAAAATCATATTCTTTGGTGCAGCCTTGTAGAAATTTTAGTGCATCACCTTGATGGAAAACGATTAACGGCGCCAAACCCAAGGTTGATGCATGTTGTTTGGCTTGCTGAATCCGCGCTGCATCAATTTCAATAGTTTCTACAATTCCTTGTGTCGTTTGAGCAGCATCTGCCAACCATAATGTTGAATAACCTGTCGATGTGCCAATTTCCAAGATCTGCTGAGCCTGTTGCATGCGTATTTGCATGGCCAAAAGCAAAGCTGAATCTGGCTCAATATTACGATAACGTACTAGGCGATCATTTTGCTGTGCATCATGTGCGCTAAAATCAACATATAAATCTTGCATATAACTCAAAAATTTTACATCCAAACTCATCTACTTTCCTTGTTGAGCAACGGTTATTCAGACTGACCCAGACTATTTATTTTTAACAAGTTTCTTGAATTAGTTTAAATCTAGGTACAATCTCTTCTGCGATTTCGACAGTTTCAGTAAACATCGCAAGTGGACGTACCCACATCGAATAATCACCATATAAGCATTGATAAACCACGAGTTTTTCTTCAGTTTCACTATGTGTTGCCACATGAAAAACTTGATAGAGCTTTCCTTTATAATGTTGATAAATACCCTGTTTGACTTGCATTTCACTTCTCAAAAATAAGTTTAAATGTACTGAAATTGACTGTAACACTGCAAATCTGAGATATCGATACATTAAGTTCTATCTCACATAAATTACTTGTTTAAAATTATTTAGACCCAATATCTAGCTCAGATATTCTTCTGATTTAGAAAGCTGATTTAGAAAGATATTTTTACCATTGATTTGTAAAAGCGATTGTTTTTATAAAAACAAACTGTTTCACCTATATCATACTTTGTCCTATTATTCTCTCATCAAATAAATTTACTCCTCTGGAGACGTTAGTAATGTTAGATCAAAATACTTCAGCGCAATTAAAAACCCTTTTAGAACGCCTTGAAGGCCCAATCGAAATCGTCGCGACTTTAAACGGTACAGATAAGTCAGACAAAATTAAAGAATTGGTGACTGAAGTTGCCGCACTTTCAAATTTAGTCACTGCACGCTTTGACGGTACCAATAGCCGTGCACCAAGTTTTGGGATTGCCAAAGCAGGTGAAGCACCACGTGTCTTCTTTGCAGGTCTGCCAATGGGCCACGAGTTCACCTCTTTGATTTTGGCATTGTTACAAACGTCTGGTTATGCCCCGAAAGTCTCGGATGAAGTTTTGGCATCAATTAAAGGTTTAAATCTTCAAGCTGACTTTGATGTCTTCGTATCTTTAAGCTGCCACAACTGTCCTGATGTGGTTCAAGCCTTAAACCTGATTGCGATTTACAATCCGGGCACTACTGCAACCATGATTGATGGTGCATTCTTCCAAGACGAAGTGGAAGAACGCAAAATCATGGCGGTTCCAATGGTGTTCCAAGATGGTAACCACATTGGTCAAGGTCGTATGACGTTGGAAGAAATCATTGCCAAATTGGATACCAATTCTGCAACAAAAGATGCTGAAAAACTCAATGCCAAAGAGGCTTTTGATGTATTAGTGATTGGCGGTGGCCCTGCGGGTAATACCTCTGCAATCTATGCGGCACGTAAAGGTATCCGTACCGGTATCGTGGCTGAACGCATGGGCGGTCAGGTGATGGATACCATGGATATTGAAAACTTCACTTCAATTCAGAAAACTCAAGGTCCAAAATTTGCCGCTGAAATGGAAGCCCATGTCCGTGAGTACGGTGTCGATATCATGAACCTACAGCGTGTCTCTGACATTAAAGGTGCAGATGAAACGACCAACGGTTTAGTGGAAGTGACTTTAGAAAATGGTGCGAAACTTGAATCGAAAACTGTGATTTTATCTACCGGTGCACGCTGGAGAGAAATGAACGTACCGGGTGAACAAGAATACCGTACCCGTGGTGTGGCTTACTGCCCACACTGTGATGGTCCATTGTTCAAAGGTAAACGTGTTGCGGTGATTGGTGGTGGTAACTCGGGGGTTGAAGCAGCGATTGACCTTGCAGGGATTGTTGAACACGTGACGTTGGTTGAGTTTGATACCAAATTACGTGCGGACCAAGTATTGCAAGATAAATTAAACAGCTTGCCAAATACCACTGTAATCATGAATGCGCTTTCAACTGAAGTGGTGGGTGATGGCGCACAAGTGACCGCATTGAAATACAAAGACCGTGCAACGGATGAAATCAAAACTGTTGAATTGGCAGGGATCTTCGTGCAAATTGGTTTATTGCCAAATACGGATTTCTTAAAAGACACCGCAGTTGAACTTTCAAACCGTGGCGAGATTTTAATTAATGATCGCAACGAAACCAATGTCAAAGGTGTATTTGCTGCCGGTGACTGTACAACTGTGCCGTACAAACAAATCATCATTGCCACAGGTGAAGGCGCGAAAGCATCACTTTCAGCATTTGATTACATTATTCGTTCAGGTCAATAATTTTTGATTCAGATGTTCAGCTAAGAAATTTAAAGAACCAGTCCTCGGACTGGTTCTTTTTTGACTTTATATTCAAATCTTGTTATACATTTATTAATCTATTAAAAAACATACACTAACAATCAAAAAACTTAATCTCTTACAAATCGCGAGTAAATTTAATGCTTAAAAATTGTACAAATATTTAAATACACATTAAGATGAAACCATCATCACGGATAGATGATTAACAATAACAACAAGATGTTGGTCAGACCCAAAGACTGGAGAATGACAATGCTGCACTATCAATACCACTGTGCTTGTTGCAACAAAGTACTGGCTTCAAGTGATAAAGAATGTTCTGAATGCGGATCACATAATATTCGTAGCCCATACGGCTTTTGGATATTTTGTATACTCACCTGCCTCGCTGCTGCGATTCTATTTAAAAGCGTTCAGGTTTATTTACAGCAACACGATGCCGATGCACCCACTCAAATAAACATTTTTGAAGTTCTGCAACAAGATAATCAAATCAATAAATAGTAGAATTTTCTTAAAAAGCTTTGATCATTGACATATCTAAAGCCTGAGTTCACTCGGGCTTTTTTATGTGTTTAAGCCATTATCTTAAGGCTTACCCTGCATCCTTTTTTTCTTTAAAATAACCAATACCGTATTTAAGTCAGTCAAAGCGATGGTTCAATTAATCAAAAAAGGTGGTTTACGCGAGCGTGCGAACAGAAGCCGCTCTTATCAAGGCTCAGAAAACACTGAATCAACCCTCAAACCCAATCGCTACCATGAACATATGAAAAATACGAAAACTACCTCATCTACTATGATCAAGGATCAAGACTCATCAAATACAGAACCAGCACCAACAGATAAAAAATAATCGAATACTTTTTTAGATGAGCCATAAAAAAGCCAAGCTAAATTACTTGGCTTTAACCCAACGGATGATGAGTCCACTGTGCTTAAAGATAAAACATATGGATCGCATCAAACCATAACCAAATGGCAAAAATAAGAAATAGAGCCCCTGACATCACATCAATATAACTACCCGAACGCTGATACAGCGTCTTAATTTTGGGTAAAGATAAAATCAGCATAAACACAGTAAAAACGATAAAGGTTTGAATTGGAATAATAAATGCCAATTGTGTCTTTAAATTACTACTTGCGGATGAGCTGAGTGCCAGCGAAAAGACACTACTAAAATAAATCAGGGTTTTAGGATTGGATAGATTGGTAAAGAGGCCCAATAAAAAATAGTTTTCAGATTTAGATTGTTTTAAAGCTTGATCATCATCCAGACAGGCTGCTTGATTCAGACTTTTTAAGCCACCATTGAACATTGCCCAACCCATTTTCGCCAAGAATAAACCGCCCACGAGCATCAACACTTGCTGAATCCAAGGGAACTGTTCAATCAATACCGTAAAACCCAATAAGGTCAATACAACCCAGACAATAATCCCCACCGAAATACCCGCAATAATATTTAAGGTATTGGCACGTGTTGTGGATGCTGCACTTTTAGCAATGAGTAACACATCTGGGCCGGGACTCAACTGTGCAACGAAATGCAACATACAAATGGTAAGTAACAAAGACATGAAGCAATAAGCAGAATGAAATAAACCGCAATATTATATCGTCTGTTCAAACTGATAACGCGAAATAACAACACTGAATTGATACAATTCAATTTTAGCCATAAAAAAAAGCCGAATATAAATTCGGCTTTGATCAATAGATAAACTTATTTTTTATTTACATCTTTGAGTTCAATTTGTTTGGCGTCTGGTGTAACTTCGCGTGCTTCACCATCAATCACTGAAGAATCACGGCCTGACTGCTGATTTTGCATATCTTGCATTTGACGCATCATATCCGCAAATGGGTTCTGACCTTGAGCACCGCCCATGCCTCCCATATCGCCCATCATGCCACCCATCATTTTTTCCATCATGGCTTGTTGGCGCTTCATCATGGTTTTCATCATGACCGCTTTCATTGCATTTTGTATAGGCGGGATAAGAATCAGCAATGCCATCACATCTGAAATTAGGCCCGGCAACAGTAAAAGAAAGCCCGCTAAAATTTTCGGTAAATTACCGGTTAAAGCCGGATCATTACTCATTTGCCCAGCTTGCATTTGCTGCATTTGAGGCATTAAACCTGATGAATATTTACGAATAATATTCATACCAATGAAAAATGCAGCCACGAACCAGAAAAAGACGTACCACATACTGCCGACGAGGTCGCCCACACCGATCCAGACAAACACTTCCAGGATCAAGCCTGCTAAAATCAGAAGAAATAATTTCATGGAAATTAATCAAATCTCAGTAAATTAATTTAAGGTGTAACAATCAATTGCTCAATCACTATCAAGCTTTTTTGACACGCTTATGTAACAATAAGGGCATTATTTTACTTTTAAAGGGCAAATAGGGCAAAAATGTCATTAATTATCGGTATTGACCCAGGTTCGCGCTTAACAGGTTACGGCATCATCGAACAAGATGGTTCTAAACTACGTTTTGTCGATGCGGGCACCATTCGTACCGAAACGACTGAAATGCCTGAACGTTTAAAACGTATTTTTGCCGGCATTGACCGAATCGTAAAATTTCATGGCCCCACCCAAGCCGCGGTTGAACAAGTGTTTATGGCACAAAACCCTGACTCTGCTTTAAAGCTCGGGCAAGCGCGTGGCGCTGCCATTGCTGCATTAACCAATTTAGATTTACAAGTCGCTGAATATACTGCACGTCAAATTAAGCAATCTGTGGTCGGCTATGGTGCTGCGGATAAAGAACAAGTACAAATGATGGTGATGCGCTTACTCAACTTGAGTATCAAACCACAACAAGATGCTGCCGATGCGCTCGCTGCTGCAATCTGTCATGCTCATGCATCAGGCAGTATGAGTAAAATGGCTGTGCTTAACGCTTTAGGTGGTATGGCTCGTGGACGTAGTCGTGTCAGTAACCGTCGTCGTTAAACTTCCGATTCCTCAGCAACTCACTTAACCGCGAATCATTTTAAAATCACAATAGTCCAAATCATGTATCGCAATTATCTGTTGATCAATTTGAATCACCTTGGCACGTAATGGCCCAACGAGGCTGTGTTTCAACATTTTATGAATCGCCTCTTCCGTCCCGATGACAATCGCTTCCACCTCACCTGTGGCTAAATTTTTCACATAACCTTTGAGTTCCAATGCAATGGCTTGTTGCTCAAACCAACGACGATAACCCACACCTTGTACTTTGCCTTGGATGACTAACTTTACCGCATACATGTTAAACCTCCGCAACTGAATGGTTCACTACATAGTAAACCGCTTGTGCCATATCTTGCGCTTGTAAGCCACGCATCCCGCGCTGCGCTAAATAATCTCCAGCTAAAGCATGCAGGCTCACTATTTCATGCAGATGAATTGCATCATGAAATTGCGCTTTTAGGCTCGCCACCATTCCAGCAAGCACATCCCCCATACCGCCTGTGCCCATTCCTGCATTTCCCGCCGTACAAATCCACAGCTCATCTTCCAAAATTAAGCTACCTGCACCTTTTAACACCCACTGCCCTTGAAACTTGTCTTGTAGTTGGTGAATGGCTTGAATACGGTCTACCTCAATTTCATGTGCTGCAATCCCGAGTAATTTCGCAGCTTCCCCCGGATGTGGCGTTGCATAAGTTTGAGCATTCAGTTGCTCGGGAAATTCCGCCAAATACCAAAGCGCATCCGCATCTAAGACAATTTCCAAAGTCGAGTTTTGAATCTGTGGGAACCAGGCCTGAAATTGTTGTTCCGCCCAAGAATCTCGACCCAAGCCCATCCCAAAACTGATTGCATCGACATGTTCAATAAGCTGTTGAATGTCGGCTTGATTTAATGCATTGATATCTCGCAGCATAATATTGGGCGCCCGCGATAAAATGGCAGTGTGATGACGCTTGTCACAAACTACGGTGACTTTTCCTGCACCTGCATGAAATGCTGCTTCCGCAGCCATCATCACTGCACCCCCCATATCGGCATGACCGCCCACAATCAGTACGTGGCCATAACTACCTTTATGTCCAAAAGCTTGTCGCTGTGGAAGTTGTATGCTCTGTGGAGATAACTTTGCCAATGGACGAAGTTCAGCATCTGCCGGAATACAAGCCATGACGCTGACCTTTCCAGCATATTCCTTCCCTTGCCCGGTAAATAACCCTGCCTTTAAGCCCAAAGCGGTATAGGTCAAATCTGCCTGAAATGCGACCGGTAAAGGTTGCCCAGCATTGGCTTGCAAACCACTTGGAACATCAATGGCAATTTTCAGACCTGTACATGCATTTAAAGACCGAATAATCTGCTGCCAATCTGCAGCTAATTCACGGTTTAAGCCGATACCAAACAATGCATCAATATAAGCAGCATAAGAATGCTGAAAATTAAAATGCGGATAGATATTTAAGTCTGCATCTTGCGCTGCTTTATAAGCCAAATGTAAGTCTTCTGACTGACCCAATGCTGCGGCATAAATATCAACATCAAAGCCTGCTTGTTTTAAGTATCTTGCTATGAGATAACCATCACCTGCATTATTACCTTGACCACAGCAAACAGCTATATGGCGCATATTTTGTTTTAAAAATAAGGGAATGAGCTCTTGAGCAATCGACCATGCCACCTGCTGCATCAAACCATAACTGCTGTTCTGCAAGGCAAACCATCGCTGCTCCCACGCTTGAATACTTTGGCTATGATAAACAGGGCTATGGTAAACTTGCTGATGCATTGTTTTTCCTTGTTATTAGATTATGGCCGCTTCTACTCCTGCACAAAAAATTCCTGTCGATCAATTCGATCCAGAAACCTTAAAAGCATGGATTAAAGCACAAGCCCTAAAATTGGGTTTTTCTGATTGTGTCATTGCCAAGCCTGATGCTCAAGAGGAACTCCCGCGTTTTAAGGAATATTTAAAACGTGGCTATCATGGTGACATGAAATTTTTAGAAGAAAATCTAGAAAAGCGCGCCAACCCCACCTTATTGGTTCCTGGAACACGCAGTATTATTTGTGTACGTATGGATTATTTGGTCGAAACACCGAAGCCGCGTTATGTACCACATGAACCGAATGCAGCGATTATTGCCCGCTATGCGCGCGGCCGTGATTATCACAAAACCATGCGTGGACGTTTAAAAACCTTATCTCAGATTATCCGTGAAAAAATTGGCGATTTTGAGTCACGCCCCTTTGCAGACTCAGCCCCTGTTTTTGAAAAATCTTTGGCTGAAAATGCCGGTATGGGCTGGACAGGCAAACACACACTACTGATTCATAAAAAATCCGGTTCATTTTTTGTTTTGGGCGAGTTATTTACCGCTTTAGATTTACCTTTTGACAGTCCTGCTGAAAAGCACTGCGGTTCTTGCACAGCTTGCATTGATATCTGCCCGACCCAAGCCATTGTTGAACCTTATATGTTGGATGCACGCAAATGCATCGCCTATTTAACCATCGAATATAAAGGCATTATTCCTGAAGAATTACGCAGAGGCATCGGTAACCGCGTATTTGGCTGTGATGACTGTCAGTTGATTTGCCCTTGGAACAGCTTTGCCAAGAAAACCTCGATTGAAGACTTTCACCCACGCCATGGTTTAGATCAGGTTTCCTTATTAGACCTATGGCAATGGGATGAAGACACTTTTTTAAGCTGTACTGAAGGCAGCCCAATCCGTCGTACGGGCTACCAAAGCTTTATGCGTAACATTGCGATTGGACTCGGTAATGCCGATTATTCAGCAGAAATTATTCAGGTCTTAAAGCAAAATCGTGAATTACATGATGAGATTGTGCAAGTCCATATCGACTGGGCGATTACGGAACAAATCCACAAAACCAATGTATAACACCCCCTTTTTACAAAAAAATTGTGTTTTCACGTTCAGGGCCAAGTTTGCAATATTTAAAACTTGAGCCCGCCTGTTCAATGCAAACTTTATTTTATACTTAAAAACTTTGCGACGAATTAATCAAAATACTGGTTAACTTTGCAACTAAATATACAAT
Source organism: Acinetobacter sp. (assembly GCF_050285345.1). Lineage (GTDB taxonomy): Bacteria > Pseudomonadota > Gammaproteobacteria > Pseudomonadales > Moraxellaceae > Acinetobacter. The sequence continues at coordinate 5,181 of NZ_JBLZXR010000028.1, read as the reverse complement.
CTTATATTTCAATTCAATTTAATATTTAATCGTTAGATACTATCAAAGTTGACAGATATTGCCTTTAGCATTGGCCTACTTTCTGTATGATAAATAGTACTACATAACAATGATGATGGACAGCAATCATGAACTTACGTAATGACTGGACTCGCGAAGAGATTCAGGCTTTATATGAACAGCCTTTTTTAGATTTGGTTTTTGAAGCACAGCGTGTGCATCGCGAGCATTTCACAGCAAATACCATTCAGGTCAGTACCTTACTGTCGATTAAAACTGGAAAATGTCCAGAAGACTGCAAATATTGTTCGCAGTCTGCGCACTATGATTCAAATTTAGAAGCTGAAAAACGCATTGCTGTCGATAAAGTAATTTCTGAAGCGAAAGAAGCGCTCGAGTCAGGTTCTTCACGTTTCTGCATGGGTGCAGCTTGGCGTAATCCACATGAACGTGACATGCCTTATGTCTTGGAAATGGTACGTGAAGTGAAAGCCTTAGGTTTAGAAACCTGTATGACGCTTGGCATGCTGAATCAGTCACAGGCTGAGCGCCTAAAAGATGCAGGACTGGATTACTACAACCACAACCTCGACACCTCACGTGAATACTATTCACATATTATCAGTACACGTACCTTTGATGACCGCTTAAACACTTTAGAATATGTACGCGGCGCAGGCATGAAAGTCTGTAGTGGCGGTATTGTCGGCCTTGGTGAAAACCGCGATGACCGTATTGGTTTATTGCAAGAACTTTCAACCTTACCGATTCACCCAGAATCTGTACCGATCAATATGCTAGTGCCAATTGATGGCACACCACTGGCAGAGGTTGAAAAACTAGATGTCACTGAATGGATTCGCACCATTGCCGTAGCACGTATTATTATGCCAAAAAGCTATATTCGTCTTTCTGCAGGCCGTGAATCACTTTCTGATTCTGACCAAGCCTTAGCCTTTATGGCAGGAGCTAATTCACTATTCTCTGGTGAAAAACTCTTGACTACACCAAATGCTGGCGAAGGAAAAGATCGACAACTGTTTGACAAACTCGGTTTAGTCGCAGAAAAAGCCAAGTTAAATGCCGCTCAGCTATCTGTAGATGCGATGGCGGTTTAAACACACAAGAGATCAAAGCCCCAGCAATATATTAATGGTAATTAGTTAAGGAAATTTAGGTTGTTTATCACCTAAACTTCCTTAACTTTGGATTTAAACTGAGCTAAATTTACGTCTTATTGACATTATTTTTTAACTTTTAAATTCTTAACTGACTGGCATTACCATCGATGGGGCTTTTTTATTTTAGGCTCATAAATTTATCTATGTCAGCTATTCTTTCTAAGGTTTGGCAAAATTATGCGCCGTAATTAAAATCCCGTAGCTCGCATTCAGATAATCCCCTTCACAAATAATGTCCTGCCCATTCGCATGCGCTACTATTAACTGCTGCTGTACTGCATCATAATGAAAAGATTCATAACAATCCTGATGCTGTAATAACCATGTAATGGTATCTGTCATATTGGCATCGACCGTATAACGCTCTGCCAGAAAATCTTTGATCATATTAATATCGGATCTGCAAAAATGGCCTTCAGTGTACTGAATTCACGCCTTTCAGACATTAAAAAAGTGAGCACAAGCCCACTTTTTATAACAAGATGAATCATGATTCTAGTTTATTTTGCCACACCGCACTTTCTACACTCCTTGTGTGAACCAATTTCTTCCATTTGCTCGTATTCATAAATATGCATGCAAAATAGTTTTCTAAATAAATGAAGCATATTGTTAAAACTCCTGTTTACTTTAGTGTTGTACTTCTGAATATTTCATCCTGAAATATTCTGGTTTGGTTAAAACCATACCTATTAATAGTCATATTTTGCCAATGAGTCAAATCTTTTTTGCTTTAATTTTCTCCAATTTCAGATAAGCGATTGAACTTTGCATCAAGTGAATATTTAACTGAGTTCTAAGGAAATTTATTATTTAAATAACCTTAATAAAGCACAACAACTCCAGTAAATTTGCATAAAAAAACTCCCCTGACGGAGTAATGCCAGTCAGTTAAGGATTTAAAAGTTAAAAATAAGGTCAGTAAGACGTAAATTTAGCTCACTTTAAATCCAAATATAAGGAAATTTAGGGTAATAAATAACCCGAATTTCCTTAACTGATCAGCATTACCCTGACGGAGAGTTTTTTAACACGACAATGAATAAATCAGCTAATTCGACAATTTTAAATTAAATATTTTGTCCGGCAAATTTCGCACGTGCTGTATGCAATTTCTTATAACTCTCGATGAGACGTAAATGACGGTCTAAACCTTCAAGTTGCATATTGGTTTCAGTTAAACCATAGAAACGGATACTGCCGTCCATCGAACCAATCACCGCATCCATACGCTCATCGCCAAACATACGACGGAAGTTTGGTTCATAATCGTCGAAGTCTAATTCATCATCCAGTTCAACTTCTAACACGACATCCATACATTGATAGAACAAGCCACGCTCGACCGTGTTGGTGTTGTATTGTAAGAATGTTTCGACTAATTCTTTGGCTTCTTCAAATTCTTGCAAAGCAATATAAATCAGCAGTTTTAATTCCAGAACCGTCAATTGTCCCCAAACGGTATTGTCATCAAACTCAATACCAATTAAGGTCACAATCTCAGTGTAATCATCAACTTCAACCTCTTCTAAACACTCAACCAATGCCACCAATTGATCTTCATCCAAACGATGAATATTCAAGATATCTTCGCGGAAGTCCAACGCTTTGTTGGTATTGTCCCAAACAAGGTCTTCAACCAAATACACTTCAGAATATCCCGGCACCAAGATACGGCATGCTGTCGCGCCTAGGTGTTGATACACTGCCATATACACTTCTTTGCCCATCTCTTCCAAAATTATAAACATGGCCGCAGCTTCTTCCGCATTGGCATGTTCACCTTCAGCGGTGAAATCCCATTCCACAAAATCATAATCAGACTTTGCACTAAAGAATTTCCAAGATACTACACCGCTTGAATCAATGAAATGTTCAACAAAGTTGTTTGGCTCTGTGACTGCATTGGAGCTAAAGGTTGGTTTCGGTAAATCGTTTAAGCCTTCAAAACTACGGCCTTGCAACAATTCAGTTAAACTGCGCTCTAAAGCCACTTCTAGTTTCGGATGTGCGCCAAAAGATGCGAAAACACCACCGGTACGTGGGTTCATTAAGGTCACACACATTACTGGATACTGACCACCTAAAGATGCATCTTTAACCAGTACAGGGAAACCTTGTTCTTCTAGTCCTTTAATGCCTTCAACAATACGTGGATATTTGGCAAGCACCGCTTCTGGTACATCTGGTAAAGCCAACTCACCTTCCAAAATTTCACGTTTTACAGCACGTTCAAAAATTTCAGATAAGCACTGAACTTGAGCTTCGGCCAAGGTATTCCCTGCACTCATCCCATTTGAAAGGTATAAGTTTTCAATTAAATTGGAAGGGAAATAAACCGTTTCACCATCGGAATGTCGTACAAAGGGTAAAGAGCAGATGCCACGTGCTTTATTGCCTGAGTTGGTGTCATACAGGTGTGTACCCAATAACTCATCTTCAGGGTTATAAATTTCACGGGTGTAATCATCTAAAATTTCGCTAGGTAATTCACCTTCAGGTCCGGGTTGGAACCATTTTTCATCTGGATAATGTACAAACGCGGCATTGGCAATGTCTTCCCCCCAGAACTGGTCGTTATAGAAGAAGTTGCAATTTAGACGTTCAATGAATTCACCTAGCGCAGATGCCAAGGCACTTTCTTTGGTTGAACCTTTACCATTGGTAAAACACATCGGTGCTTGAGCATCACGAATATGCAATGACCACACATTCGGCACGATATTACGCCAAGACGCAATTTCAATTTTCATGCCTAATCCGGCCAAAATACCCGACATATTGGCAATGGTTTCTTCGAGAGGTAAGTCTTTACCGGGAATAAAAGTCCCACTGCCTGAAGCCAAGTTTGGCATCAACAAGGCTTGTGCATCTGCATCAATGCTTTCAACTTCTTCAATAACGAATTCAGGACCGGTTTGAATGACTTTTTTTACCGTACAACGGTCAATAGAACGCAGAATCCCCTGACGGTCTTTTTCAGAAATATCTGCAGGCAGTTCTACTTGGATTTTGAAAATTTGTTTATAACGGTTTTCAGGATCGACAATATTGTTTTGCGATAGACGAATGTTGTCCGTTGGGATATCACGCGCTAAGCAATAAACTTTCACAAAGTAAGCCGCACACAAAGCTGAAGATGCTAAAAAGTAATCGAATGGTCCGGGAGCAGAACCATCCCCTTTGTAGCGAATGGGTTGATCGGCAATTACCGTGAAGTCATCAAATTTAGCTTCTTGTCGCAGGTTATCGAGATAATTAACCTTAATTTCCATGTGGGCACCTAAATATTCTTATGTGTCAGTGCAACACATAAAAATGCAAAAACATAAGCCAATTTACAACAGGAAAAGGACTTAAAAGTGAAGCCCGTACATTTACAACCAAACTTGGCAGGTACAGACGAGAATGGGCCGTATTATAAGGTTATTTTGGCCTATTGATAAATTGTATTCACTTTTCTTTATCTCTAAGGATGTACATGTTTTTACATACACCTCCAAAAATCCTTTTATAAATCAAATTATTCAGCTATTTTTCATCAGTGCGGTTTCAAGAGATAATTTATCAACCGAATGAATTGTTGCCTTAGTGTGCAGCCGTGAAGAAAAAGGCTTGTTTTTTAAAACAATCTTCGCTAGTATTCTTTTCGTCTGAACTTGTTGATATATAACGCTTTCAGAATATAGGGCCTATAGCTCAGTTGGTTAGAGCAGCGGACTCATAATCCGTTGGTCGACAGTTCAAGTCTGTCTGGGCCCACCAGTTTTTTGTAATCATATGCACAACTTTACAATAATTTGATATATAAACCCATGAATTATAATGATTCATGGGTTTTTTATTTCTGCTTTTTGCACAACTATGTTCGGCTATGCACAGCTTTATTTGGCCCTCTTGTGTATCCAATCTTGTATCCGATACGGCTTTGTTGCACAAAGATTTGAAATACAAAGCCCCCTAATTGAGCCAAATTTAAGGCGTAACTTGGGTAAGTGGT
>NZ_JBLZXR010000027.1:0-35615 GCF_050285345.1 Acinetobacter sp. | reverse complement strand
ATGGTAGCCCTGCCGGTTACTTCGCAATTGTACTCTACGAACCCCGCCAGGACCGGAAGGTAGCAACGGTAGTAGAACTATGATGTGCCGAAGGCTTGCTGGTAGGGTTGCCACCAGTTTCTTATAATAATATTGATTTTCCTCTTATTTAAAATCTCAGTAATTTTTTTTGATCTCAATTAAATTTTATACGCTGATTTTATCCAATCATTTAATTTATTCATCATCAAAATCTTTACGTGTAATCACTTTAAAAATCGTATCCAAATCAAAACCACGATATTGTAAAAAACGGATTTGTTTGGCTTTTAATTTTGGATCACGTTCAACGGTTTTACCGAATTTTTTCACTTTTAGGCTGTAAGCTTCAGCGACCCAGTCGGTTTCTTTGAGCTCGTCTTGGATTAGTTCACTATTAATTTTCTTATTTTTTAAGGCGAGTTTAATACGATTTGGACCTTTACCTTTGCGTTTCTGACTCGAAAGCATCATTTCTGCGACGCGTTGATCACTTTGATAATTTTCTCGAGCAAGCTCTTCAACAAGGGCGATGACTTCATCGCGATGTTCAGCGTAAAGCGCTAATTTTTCGATTAGATCTGCTTTTGAGTATTCTTTACGGGTCAGTACGGCAAAGGCGTCCGAGCGTAGACGTGTGCCTGTGAGCCCCGGTTTTTTCTCGATATTGATGTCTTTGCCATTGGCATCAAAATGCAAGGCCTGCGCATTGCTACTTTGTGTATAGGCAGGTGTATTTGTAGCTTGATCTTCAGTTTCAGCAAACTGTTGTTTGAGTGCTTCATAGTCAAGCAGGAGTGGGAAGTGGTCTTTAGTCATAACGCTATTTTAATACCAATCTAGAGTGCAAAACAAAACGCCCCGTAGGGCGTTTATTAACTTTTTATGGAAAGCTGATTAAGCATCTAAAAAGTCAGGTTCTTCTTCATTTTTTTCATCGGCAGGTAGTGTTACTGGTGTAAGTAACTTTTCGCGAATTAAGCGATCAAGTTCCTGCGCAATTTCAGGGTTTTCTTCTAAATGACGAATCACGTTATTTTTACCTTGGCCAATTTTATTGCCTTGATAAGAATACCAAGCACCGGCTTTTTGTACCAATTCTTGTGCTACAGCTAAATCGATTAATTCTCCGAGTTGGTTCACGCCTTTACCGTACAAAATTTGGAACAGCGCTTCTTTGAAAGGAGGCGCCATTTTGTTCTTCACCACTTTTACGCGGGTTTCTGAACCAATAATTTCATCGCCTTCTTTGACTTGACCAATTCGGCGGATGTCTAAACGTACAGATGCATAGAATTTAAGTGCGTTACCACCAGTAGTGGTTTCTGGGCTACCAAACATTACACCAATTTTCATACGAATCTGGTTAATGAAGATCACCATACAGTTAGAGCGTTTTGCGTTACCGGTCATTTTACGCAGTGCTTGGCTCATCAAACGTGCTTGTAAGCCCATATGAGAGTCGCCCATCTCGCCTTCAATTTCGGCGCGAGGGGTAAGTGCAGCCACAGAGTCGACTACGATTAGGTCGATTGCACCAGAACGTACTAACATGTCAGCAATTTCAAGTGCTTGTTCACCATGATCGGGTTGTGAAACAAGTAGATTATCGATATCTACACCCAATTTACGTGCGTATTGAGGATCTAAAGCATGCTCGGCATCGATAAAGGCACAGGTACCACCTGCTTTTTGACATTGTGCAATTGCTTGCAAAGTCATCGTGGTCTTACCTGAAGATTCAGGACCATAAATCTCGACGATACGTCCTTTTGGTAAGCCGCCAATACCCAATGCGATATCTAGTGTGAGTGAACCCGTAGACACTGCTTCAACAGCTTGTACGGTGTTATCACCAAGACGCATAACGGTGTTTTTACCAAATTGTTTTTCAATTTGGCTTAAGGCCGCATTTAACGCCTTGCTTTTATTATCATCCATCTTACAACCTCAATACGATGTCACGAAACAATATACTCAAGTGGATGTATTCAGTTTAAATCTGTTCCACGAGGGTATAGTGACAGAATTCATCCTTTTGTTCTATGAAAATCACAACCCATGCGACAGGTTGTGACGCTTTAACTTAATCATCATTATAAGACCATTGCTGGTCAAACTGTTGATCATTTTCTCTTTTAAACTTACCAATATCTCGACGATCTTTTTTACTTGGTCGATGATCTGGTCGAGCTAGATTATGCAACTTTCTTTGGGATGCGAGCAATTCCCGTTTTGCAATACTGACTTCCGTTTCGTCGTAAAGTTGCTGTGCGACGGGGGCAGGACCACGTACATCTGAAAGTGCTTTGACTACTACGGTTTTTTTCTCAATACCTTGTGCAATGGTCAGTTCCATCCCGACACGAACTTCTCGAGATACTTTGACACGTTCGCCATTGTGATGGACTTTACCTCCCTCAATGGCATTTTTGGCGATAGAGCGGGTTTTAAAAAAACGTGCAGCCCAAAGCCATTTATCAATACGCATACCAACCGCATCTTCGGCTAGATTTGATTTACGCATATTTTTTCTGTTCCTCACTCATCGCTAAATCATTACGTTCTAAAATAGGGATTAAGTCTATTAATGAGGATAACATTGGAAAATTACAAGTTTCACGTGGTGCTTTACCGGATGATGGTTGTTGGATGGAATACAGTTGTTCAATACCAAATTGTTGAGCGCCATTTAGGACTTTTTCAGTGTCATCGATGAAGTAACAATGAGCAGGATCGAAAGCATATTCTTGCTGTAAAGCTTGCCAGAACTCAATAAATTCTTTGGCATGTCCAAGCGTTTCAGAACTAACGATTACGTCAAAATAGTCGCGTAGACCGGTTTCTTCGAGTTTGAACTGTAGGCCTGCATAATCTGCATTGGTTGCCAGCCAGATTGGATAACCATTGTCTTTTAAATAGCTGAGTAGCTCGATACAGCCTTCGCGTTTAGCAACTTTATGTTTATGTTCAACTTGCAGAGCTAGTACATCAACGCCAACTTGTGAGGTCCAAAAGCGAGTTGAGTACCATTTTAAGGTATGATTATGTTGTTGGTAAAAATGAAATAGTGTTTGCGTGCTTTGTTCAAGCGTGCAGTTATGCTGCTCAGCATAACGGATAGGTAGTAATTCATTCCAGATGAAATCATCATAAGCAAGATCGAGTAAAGTACCGTCCATATCAAAAATGATCGTCGGCTTTTCTGAGTAATTTGGCATATAAAGGTATTCTATGTTTAAAACAACAACAGCACCGCAAGACCCAATGATTTTGCAGCTTTTGCCCATTGTGACACAGGCATGCGAAATTTTGCGAGAAGAATATCAACGTTATTGCTCAGGGGCAGATTTTGGTGTTGAGCATAAAAGTGATGACTCACCTGTGACTCAGGCAGATTATCGGGCGAATCATTATATTACACAGGTGCTTTCACAAGTATCAAACTTGCCTTTGCTTTCAGAAGAAGGGGTAAAGTCAGAACGAATGCAGTGGCAGAAATTTTGGTTGCTCGATCCTCTAGATGGCACCAAAGAGTTTCTACATAAACGCCCTGAATTTACCATCAACTTGAGTTTGGTCGATGGTTCAAAAACCACGTTTGCAATTTTGGCGATTCCGGGAGAATACAGTGCTTATATTTGCCCCTTAGAAGGGCAGCCTTTGAAATATGATATGCAAACTATGACTTGGTATGAATATGCTTCTGTAGATTCTGAAGTGCCTGTACAAGTAGGTTTGAGTCAAAGCGCACGTAATAAACCTGAATATGGAACGTATTTAGATGCTTTAGCAAATTTATGTGAATACAGCACCTATTATGCGGGGAGTGCCTATAAATTCTGCATGATGCTGGAAGATAAAGTCGATATTTATCCACGTTTTCATCCAACTTGTGAGTGGGATACCAGTGCAGGTCAATGTCTCATTGAGCGGATTGGTGGTGGTTTGGTGGATTTTAAAGGACGTCCATTTATTTATAATCAACGAGAAACTTTATTAAATGGTCGTTTTATTGCTTATAAAAATGCTGCAATGAAAAATTTAGCCTTAAAGGCGTTGAAACAGATGAATCACTGAACTTGAGCTGTGACTTGATCATGCTATAGTGGGTTGAAACCCAGATATTTTCTCTCGTAATTAAGAATTGTAGATTATGGCCTTAGATTTGCTCCCACCCAGTATGCTAAAGGCAATTGATTTATTGCCCGATGAGGATACGCCGGTAACTTTGTTTACCCGTCATTCCATACGCGAAGTTGTGCAAGGACAAGGCTTGGCAGGCTACGATTTACAGTTAACAGAGCAAGGTCGTGATTTGGCTCAAGCTTGGGGGGGATATTTGGTTGAAAATACAGATCGCGTCATTCAGCACTGTATTTCCAGTCCTATTCAGCGTTGTGTTGATACAGCCGCTTTGATGATACAAGGTGCAGATCATGTTACGATCGAGCCGAATACACACCATATTGAGATTGTCGAGCAAGGCTTATTGGTTGAGCCGGGAAGTTTTGTTTTAGACATTAAAAAAGCTGGGCCATTTTTTCAAAAACAAGGCGCTTTAGGCTTTATCAATAGTTTTGTCAATAATGCATTGCCGGGAATGAAACAGCCGATACATGGCGTGGTAGATGTGCTTGAACTGATTTATAACACGCATCCGACCAATGATTATGGCTTGAGTCTCGCTGTGAGCCACGACACGATTATTGCAGCAATTTTGGCGATTATTTCTGGTAAAAATATCGTGACACGTGAAGATTGGCCCAAAATGATGGAAGGGCTATTTGTGTGGTTTGAGGGAGATGTCTTTTTGGAATCAAAACTAAAATGGATTTGGCGTGGTGAGTTGAATGAGCTGAATATTCGAGATTTTCAGCAAGCTTATACGAACGAAATTTAATACATTCTAGACATATTTTATTTATTTAAGGACATTCTATTTATAGGATGTCTTTTTTTTGTGGATTGATAAAAAGAATAATTTAAATGTGAGCATTTCTGGTCAGAAAGTTCTATTTAATAAAATCATGATAAATATTTTTATAAATATGATTTAAACAGCAAAATAAATTTTAGGTACAAAAAAAGCCCTTAAGAAGGGCTTTTTTCATTGCAACAAATTAGTTAGCCAAAGCTTTAACTTGTGCGTTTAAACGGCTCTTATGACGAGCAGCTTTGTTTTTATGGATGATGCCTTTATCAGCCATACGGTCGATTACAGGTACAGCTTTTTTGTAAGCTTCTGAAGCGACAGCGTAATCACCAGCAGCAATAGCAGCTACTGTGCGTTTAAGATAAGTACGTACCATAGAACGTAAGCTTGCGTTGTGTTGACGTGCTTTAACGTTTTGACGAGCACGTTTTTTTGCTTGAGCAGAGTTTGCCACTCGTGCACTCCTTGAAATTGATTGGTCTGGGCGGGCTGAAATTCCATCTGAAAACCAACATCAGAAGAACTATCACCAGCCCGTAAACAAGTGCCATATTGTGATTAAAGTAAGTGCTTAAGTCAAGTCTTGACATGCTTTGACAACATTTTAGATGCAGAAAAATTTCAAAGAAAACGTTAGATTAGTCTAAAGTGATTGAGATTGTATGAAAAATGACTAAATGTATTGAAAATGCGATTGTTATTGGAGCGACTGGTTTAGTGGGGCGGGAACTGGTTCGTCAACTCAGTTTAAATCAGGAATGTAAGAATATTACGGCGGTGGTTAGACAGCGCGACTCCGAGCTGAATAATTTAGAAAAAGTACAACAATTGGTCACCAGTGATTTTTTAACACTCACTGTGGATGATGTAAAAGATTATAGTCATGTATTTAGTTGTTTAGGCTCTACAATCAAAAAAGCTGGCTCTAAAGAAAACTTTTACCATATTGATTTTACGATTAATGCGCATTTAGCGGTATTGGTCGAACATAGTGAAACGCACTTTTTGATCGTGAGTGCGTTAGGTGCACAGCCCAACTCGCTGTTTTTTTATAATCGAGTAAAAGGCGAATTAGAATATTATTTAAAAAGCTTAAAGCTAGGTAAAGCCTCTATTTTAAGACCTTCATTATTATTAGGTGATCGGGCGGAATCACGTCCTGTCGAAGAAGCGACACAAAAACTCTATAAACGTGTTTCGCATTTCGTGCCCGATAGTTTTAAGTTTAAGCCAGTGACAGCCGAACAAGTGGCTCATACTATGGTCGAGGCAGCGCAAACTCAAACTGAAAAATTTGAGATTTATGATAATTTACGCATACTAAAAACTAAATGAGGGCTCAACCGTGTCTACAGTTCCATTCGTCACTTGTGATTTACTTGATGATCATCCAGACAAAGACTTCCAAGTGGTGACTCCATCACTCGACGGTAAATTCTTTCAAAGCTATGGAGCACGCAAAAGTTTCGGTGGTCAGGTCGTGACTGTGAAGTGTTTTGAAGATAATTCTCGTGTCAAAGAATTATTGGCAACTGATGGAACAGGTAAAGTACTGGTTGTTGATGGTGGTGCGTCGATGCGCTGCGCTTTAATGGGCGATATGATTGCAGAATCTGCAGTTAAGCATCATTGGAATGGTGTAGTTATTTATGGTTGTGTACGTGATGTAGATGCAATTGCTGAACTGGATTTAGGTGTGCATGCACTTGCCGCGATTCCGCAAAAGAGCAATCGTAAAGGTGTGGGCGAAACGGACATTCAATTAAGTTTTGGTGGTGTAACGATTCAATCAGGTGACTATATTTACGCAGACAATAATGGCATTGTTGTAGCGAAAGAGTCGCTGGTCGCTCTGTAAAATACAACAATACTCAATCATTTATTTAATTTACATCAGCTTAGTTTGCTGGGCTGATGTACTCAAAAAAATCAACTAGAATAAAAAAGGACATCCTATGTTATTACATCAAATAAAAGTTGCTCAGGCACTGCTGTCAGGCGTTGCAGAAGGTGGGCGCGGGACCAATGGCACTGCATTTCCATTTCAGCCTGAGAAAGCTTTAAAACTGTATGAATTTGAAGGTTCACCGTATTGCCGTCGTGTACGCGAAGTGCTGACGACGCTGAATTTGGATTATGAGGTGTATCCCTGTCCAAAGGGTGCAAAAAAATATCGTCTAGATGTGCAAAAAATAGGTGGAAAACAACAATTTCCATTTTTAGTGGATGACAATACTGGGGATCGACTTTATGAGTCGCAGCAAATTATTCATCACCTTTTTAAGCATTATGGTAAAACAGGAAAGACACCGAAAAAATATTCAAGCTATCCGAAAATTCCCTACATGGCTTATGTCGGAACACTGATTAATGGTGCACAAGGTGTTTGGGTTGATCGAAAAGTGATTCATCGCGATACCCCACAGCAATTACTGGAATTATGGGGATTTGAAGCCAGTCCTTATACCCGTATTGTCCGTAGTGCATTGTCGGAAATGGAATTGGCTTATAAATTTCATAATGTCGCTAAAGAGCGATGGCAAGATCAGGGCTTGGCTGCACTGCGTTTAAAACCTGGAAAATATGTTCCATTAAAAGGTGGCAAGCGTGAAAAGGTGTTGGAAATTATGGGGGATAATATTCAAGTTCCTTATCTAAAAGATCCAAATACGGGTGTTGTGTTATTTGAGTCAGAAAAAATTGTGCAGTATCTTAAGCAGCAATATGTGCGTAAATCTTAGGTATATGACTTAAAAAGAAAAAATAAGTACTTTTACTGTGTTGGTGAAAGTACTTCACTTTAGCGTGAAATAGCAAAATTTTAAAAGATTGAATAAAATCAAAAAGTCTATTAAATTTAAAATAAGTCTTTAAAAATAAGAAATTTACTTAATTATAGGGATACTCTGTAACAATAAACCTCGGTAATGTAGAAGACATTTCACTTTTAAAGGAATAAGCCATGACACAAGAAGTAATATTGCCTGTTCCTGTACTTGTTGTTGAAGATGAAGGGATCATTCAGCAACGTCTACTTAAAATTCTAACTGAACTTGGATATAAGCCTGATGAATTAATTTTCACCAATAATGTATGTGAATCCATTCAGGTTGTGGATACCCAACCGATATCTTTGGCTTTGGTCGACTTAGGTTTACCTGATGGTAGTGGGATTCAAGTTATTGAGAAAATTCGCTCACTCGAAAGTAATACCATGATTTTAGTGGTCTCAGCATGGAGTACGCAGGAGAGCTTATTTTCAGCCATTAAGGCAGGTGCTACAGGCTATGTGCTAAAAGAACGTGATGATGCCGAAGTCCTATTGTCCATTCGTAGTATTTTGCGTGGGGGAGCACCGATTGATCCGTTTATTGCTCGTGAAATTTTAAAGCAAATTTCTGAAGCCGAAGAACCAGCACAGGAGCAAACGGCTGCTGAGGGGCCAGAACAAAGCATACTCACAAGTCGTGAAAGAGAAATTCTGGATTTGGTTGCGCAAGGTTTAAGTAATCGAGAGATTGCTGAACAGCTCTTTGTATCGCGCTATACTGTGGAAAGTCATATTAAACATATTTACCGAAAACTCGCCGTTACTAAACGTACAAAAGCAGTGAGCACGGCAAGATCAATGGGAATCTTATAATGCAGAAATGGGGATACTTTTTATTATTTATCCTCAGTCTTGTGTGGGGAAGCATAACCAATGCTACCCAAACTTTTCCCATCAATGATCAATGTCATGTGACTTTGAATCAGATTTATAAAGTAAAAACGCCTTCGAGTCGTGAACTTCCTCAAAGTGGGTGGACTGCAACTAAAATACCTGATCGTTGGAAAGATGACTCCAATTGGCAAGGATATCAAGGTGGAGCTTGGTATAAATTAGATTGGTCCTGGCATTGTAAAGATCATGCACGTCTTGCCGAACCGATCGCGTTTTATGTTGATCATATTGTGAATGCCGGCTCAGTCTTTCTGAATGGTGATTTATTGTGGACCAATAAGAATCTTGAAGAGCCTTTATCCAAAAATTGGAATGTTGCACGTTACTGGATTTTACCAATTAGCGGTATTAAACAAGACCATAATGAAATATTGATTTATGTCACAGGCTATAGCAGCCTGAATGCGGGTATAGGGCCAATCAATTTTAATAATGTGATGGTTATTATCGAACAAACTGAACAAGTCACTTGGGCTAGAAGGAACGTTTTTCAGCTCAACCTGCTTCTTTCTGGCACATTGGGCATAATTTGCTTTGTTATTTGGATGATGCGACGAAGCGACACCAGTTTTGGGTGGTTTGCACTTTCTACTGTATTGTGGATTTTATTCTTAAGCAATGTGCTTACCACAGAGACATTTCCATTTCCAAATTCAATTTTTGCAGCCAAAGCCAACTTAATTTTTGCAATGCTATATTTTCAGTGCTTCTGTATTTATATATTGCGTTTTATTGGCAAGAAATTTCCACGTATTGAATTGGCTTATTCTGCTTTGACAGCAACGTTAATCGGCATTGTGTGTATTTTGCCCTTTGAGAAAAATGCCGATGCATCCTCGCTGATTTTTTTATTGTACTGTTTTATCTTTTTTTGTACGTATCTTTATCTGTGTTATGTCAGTTATATCGAAGCTCGCAAAGAATATATTTTACTCAGTCTCTGTATGTCAGGGATTATTATTTTTGTTTTAGTTGATCTCGTAGTGTTGAGCTTTTTTCCTACATCAGGCATTAATCCCGTGTCACCCTATACTTCACCAATTATTACCTTGTTTATTGTGGTGATCTTGGGAGCACGACTGAATCGAAATATTCAGAGGGTTGAAAAATTTAATGATGAACTGGCATATGAAGTGCAAAAAGTTAGTAATGAACTGAGCAGTAGTATGAATGATAAGCATCAGCTGGAATTAAGTAATGTTCGTCTACAAGAGCGCATTAAATTATCACATGACTTACACGATGGTTTAGGTGCCTCTATTGTGCGTTCGATGATTTTAGTGGATCAGAGTGAAAAAACTATTCCGAATACTCAGTTTTTATCGATGTTGAAGTTGCTTCGTGATGATTTAAGACAAATTATTGATAGCGGTTCGTCCTTAGATAGTAAAGTCCCAGATTCTCCTTTACTGTGGATTGCACCTGTTCGGCATCGTTTCAGTCAGTTAATGGATGACGTTGAAATGAATGCAAAATGGGTTTTTCCGTCAGAATGGAGAGTGAAACCGACCGCCTTGCAATGTTTAACCTTAATACGCGTGATCGAAGAGAGCTTAACCAATATTGTTAAACATAGTCAGGCCAGCCAAGTAAAAGTATCGATGTGTCATTTTGAAAATGATTTATTTGTTCTAACGATCGAAGATAATGGCGTAGGATTTGATGCGGATAGTGTATCTTTAAATGGGATGAGCATTGGGATGCGCAGTATGAAAATGCGGATTGAGCGTATTGGTGGGAAGCTTACGATTCATTCACGACCGGGTTCGACAGTTATTCAGGTTGAGCTTCATTTAAAAGCAGCGTAATCAAAAAATTAAATTGCGTAATGTCGATCAATTTAAAAGATCAATTAAATCGAATTTCAAATGTTAAGTAAAAAAAGAAATGAGGCCTTAGCCTCATTTCTCTATGTATATTGCCCTAAATTTATTCAGATTCGGTCGGCACTAACATGAGCACCGACTCATTTAAGAGCATGGCGATATCTTCGAGGATATCAGCATCATATAAATTTTCATCTAACGCTAAAGCTTGGCCATCAGCAATCGTTTTTAAATGCGTTGCAAACTCATCAGAGATACATAGACCTTCACCATTTGCCCAGAATAAGATCTCATCGTCTTGCTCTGTATACAGTAGGCGAGAAGCGGGTTCTAAAATAAGCTGATAGCCTTGATCGAGTGCCTCCTCTAAATCTCCAGTGCCAACTTCTTCAGCTTCAGGAATATTGTCTGGATATTTAGGTTCAGACATCAGGCTCATAATTGCATCTTCAATCATATTTGAATTTTGCAATTGCTCAAATAATTTTTCTTTGAGGTAGTCAATTTCATTTTCTGTGATCTGACCAATCGGACTGACTTGATCGCGAATGATATCGGTCAGTGGATTTTTGAGTAATGCGTTGTCGGTAAATTTGTCTGCGACCCGATCCATCATTTCCGTCACATTTGGCATGCGGAAGCCAAAGGAGAAGGTGAGACACTCATCTTCAGCAACGCCATAATGTGATAGGCCTGGTGGTACATATAATAGGTCGCCTGGCGCCAGAACTTCGTCAAAATGAATGTCCATTTCAGGCAGTAAGCGTAGAGGTTGTCCTTCTACAAACTCTGTTTCTGCATCACACATTTGGCCCAACTGCCAACGGCGATGGCCATAACCTTGCACGAGGAATACGTCATAAAAGTCAAAATGTTTGCCTACAGACCCACCTTTAGGGGCATATGACACCATAATGTCGTCGCGGCGCCATTGTGGAATAAACGAAAACTTTTTCCACAGTTCAGATAAATCAAAAGAATAGTGATCGACCGCTTGAACCAATAGCGTCCAAAGCTTGGGCATTTTCTGAAAATCTGCTTTTAGTAATGGAGAAGACTTCACCGACCATTGGTTGGGATCGCGGTCTTTTTGCTTAATGAGGCGGGCAGTGACATGTTCTTCCAACGCCAATTCCATCACATCAGTCGGTTCTAAAATACCTGCAATTTCAGGTAACGCATTGCGCACAAGGAGAGGCTTTTTTTGCCAATATTCGGCAAGGAATTGTTCAGCGGTGATTCCGCCTAATACATCAAGAGATTGAGTCATAGCTAAAAATATAAAATTTCAATGGAGCTATTGTCCCTTGAGATTCCTATTTTTGGCAAGACTCAATTCAGTTTAATCATTAATGAACGGCAAATTTAAAAATTAGTTTAACGGATGATTCTTTAAATACTGCATAACGAGATTTTCAACTTCTTTCTCATAGGTATTTACGGCAGCCGTTGTTTCTGAGAATTTCATAAATTCTTCAAAATGTAGACCCGTATCAACCTTGGTATTTTCACCTTCAGCCATTATTTTAAAATGATTTGGCATGACTTTTAGCATCATATCCAAGTTTTCAGCTTGCAGTTTTAATAGCTTTTTAATTTCGGCAGTTTGCGGTTGAATGCGTTCTAATTGGCGATGTGCATCATTGACTAATTTCTTTAGCTGGCTTTCTGTATTGATGGTACTGCCAGTTTTATTTTTCTTACCTAACTGTTGAACAATATTGGCTTGCATTGCAGAACCTTCCTGTTCAAGTTCAGCGTAAATGAATTTGTACTTCACCCATTCGTTGACCAAATTTTTATTGTATTGCTGTGTCGTGACTGTGGTTTGATTCACCGTAGTTGCGTGACTTTGAGCTACGCCACAAATTAAAGTTAGGGTAATAAGGCTAGAAGTTAAAAGATTCTTGGTCATCATGAGTGAGTTCTTGGTTATAAAAATTGAAAATAAAATTTCATCATTAACTCATGGAGCTAATGATGAATGAAAAAATATGAATCGAATTAGAATAAAAATTTAAGGCAGCAATATTTTCAGTTCACGTAAAATATTACAGAGCTTAATCATGGGCATACCCATCAACGTGGTTTGGTCTTGTCCATTCATTTCTTCAAACAGGCTAATGCCTAAACTTTCACACTTAAAACTACCTGCGCAGTGTAAAGGCTGTTCTACCTCGACATAGCGTTCAATTTCAGGAAGGCTCAGCTTGCGGAATTTGACTTTGTAGTGCTCAACCAAGGTTTGTTCAAAACCCGTGGATTGTTGCTGAACGCTGAGAGCCGTACTGAAATACACGATTTTGTCCGAATTGGCTTGCAGTTGTTTGACTGCTTTTTCATTGCAGAGTGGCTTACCGATAAAAATATCGGGAGCACCTTCACGCCATGCGACTTGGTCTGAACCAATTACAATCGCGTCAGGATTTTGTGTGGCAATAAAACGAGCCTTTTCAAAAGCCAGTCGTTTTGCAAGCTCGTCAGCGTGGTTTTCACCGCGAGGGCTTTCATCTATATCGGGTACGACTGAGTGATAATCAATCCGTAAACGATCCATAAGGTCTTTACGGGTTTGGCTGCTTGAAGCCAAGATGATTTTGGGAGTACTCATTACACTGCATATTCCATAAGTACATCAAGCGGGACATAGGACAGTACCGCTTGGTGACACGCTTGTATTTTAATAGGTGGGGCAAATCCTTCTTGATACGCTTCCACCCAGCGGGTCACACAGATACACCAAAAGTCGCCAGGTTGTAGGCCTGGAAAACCAACTTCGGGTAAGGGTGTGATTAAGTCATTACCAGTTTTTTGCGAAAAGCTTAAAAATTCAGATGTCATCTGCGCACACACGGTGTGTTGACCGAAGTCAGTCGTTGCGGTGTGGCAAAAACCATTTCTAAAATATCCAGTAATCGGATCAAAGCAACAGCTGGCAAGTGGCTCGCCTAAAACATTTAAACGATTGATATTCGGATCTGGATGAATAGACATAAGCGCTGAATCTTTATAAGACTTTTGCCTATCATAACAAAACTTTGCTGCTGCATCGCTTTTCTGCAAAAGAAGCTAACGTTTTTCTGCATAATCATTTAAAATCGTGGCGTTTTGAAATCAATAAAGAGAGCGATACATGAACTTTCAGCGTATGACTGACCTAGATTTGGCGGGTAAACGTGTTCTGATCCGTGAAGATCTTAACGTACCAGTTAAAAATGGCGTGATTACAAGCGATGCACGTTTACGTGCTGCATTGCCAACAATTAAAGCAGCTGTAGCAAAAGGCGCTGCTGTAATGGTGTATTCACACTTAGGTCGTCCTGTTGAAGGAGAACCTAAAGCGGAACAATCTCTTGCACCTGTTGCAGCGTATTTAACAGAAGCTTTAGGTCAAGACGTTCAACTAATCACTGACTATCTTGATGGTGTTGAAGTGGCTGCGGGTCAAGTTGTATTACTTGAAAACTGCCGTTTTAACGTTGGTGAGAAAAAAAATAATCCAGAACTTGCAGCTAAATATGCAGCACTTTGTGATGTGTATGTGATGGATGCTTTTGGTACAGCACACCGTGCAGAAGCGTCAACGGAAGGTGTTGCACGTTGTGCGAAAGTTGCTGCTGCAGGCCCATTATTGGCTGCTGAGCTTGATGCGCTAGGTCGTGCACTTAAAACTCCTGCAAAACCGATGGTTGCGATTGTTGCGGGTTCTAAAGTTTCAACTAAATTAGATGTATTAACATCACTTTCTGACATCTGTGATCAATTGATCGTTGGTGGTGGTATTGCCAATACATTCTTAGCTGCTGCAGGCTACAATGTAGGTAAATCATTATGTGAAAATGATTTGATCGATACCGCAAAAGCGATTGCTGCAAAAGTATCTGTACCACTACCAACAGATGTAGTGGTTGCTGATGCTGCAGAAATTGATTTTGCTGACTTCCTTGGTTCATTAGCTGCGGCAAAAGCAACAGTGAAAAAAGTTGAAGATGTTGCGGACAACGATATGATTCTTGACGTTGGTCCAGAAACTGCAAAAGCATTTGCTGAAATTTTAAAGACATCAAAAACCATTCTTTGGAATGGCCCAGTAGGTGTATTTGAAGTGGATCAATTCGGTGAAGGAACAAAAACGCTATCTTTAGCGATTGCCGAATCAAACGGTTTCTCAATTGCGGGTGGTGGCGATACCTTGGCTGCGATCGACAAATACGAAGTAGCCGACAAAATTGGTTATATCTCTACAGGCGGTGGTGCATTCCTTGAATTTGTTGAAGGTAAAACACTTCCAGCTGTAGCAGCTTTACTTGATCGTGCTTAATTTTACACAGTCAATAAGTTAAAGCTTAAGGCGTAAAAGGTTGACTTCGGTCAACCTTTTTTTATGGAGATTCATCTTGCCGTCATCAAAGTGCAATATTTCTGCAATAAAATTCATCGCAATCCTTAATTCGCTGTAGTAGGAAACAACGATGAACTTAAAACTTGCACTTGCTGTACTCTTAATTGCTCCTTTAACTTTAACGGCTTGTGCTAAAAAAGAACAAGCACCTGCTGCAAATGAAGCATCTGCAGTGGCAGTTGAAGAGACTCAAACAACGCCAGAACAACAAAAAGCGATTGATGCATTAGACAAGCCAGTTCTTGATGAAAAAAATCAAGATGTACCAGCAGAACTTGCAAATGCGCCAGCAGATGAAGCGACAGCGCATGCAGAAACTGAAGCTTCGGCAGCAACAAAACACTAAGATTGTTGTCTTTATTTGAAAAGTCCCTGCAAATGCAGGGATTTTTTTTAAATAGTGTTATTTGTTGCTGAATTGAAATGCTTGAACATGTAGAATATGCGGCATTAACTGGGAGGATATTATGGCTCTTATTTCATTGCGCCAGCTCTTGGATCACGCCGGCGAACATGCTTACGGCGTACCAGCATTCAACGTAAACAACTTAGAACAAATGCGTGCAATTATGCTTGCAGCAGATGCAACGAATTCACCTGTCATCGTACAAGCATCCGCAGGTGCGCGTAAGTATGCAGGCGCTCCGTTCTTGCGTCATTTGATTTTGGCAGCAATTGAAGAATGGCCACACATTCCAGTGGTTATGCATCAAGACCACGGTACTAGCCCTGACGTATGTCAACGTTCTATTCAACTCGGCTTTTCATCTGTCATGATGGATGGTTCTTTGGGTGAAGATGGTAAAACCCCAACTTCATACGAATACAATGTAGACGTAACACGTCGTACTGTTCAAATGGCACATGCGTGTGGCGTTTCAGTAGAAGGTGAGATTGGTTGCTTAGGTAGCCTTGAAACAGGTTTGGCGGGTGAAGAAGATGGTGTAGGCGCTGAAGGCGTTCTTGACCATTCACAGCTTTTAACTTCTGTTGAAGAAGCACGCTCATTCGTTGCAGATACCAATGTAGATGCGCTTGCAATTGCAGTAGGTACTTCACACGGTGCGTACAAATTCACACGTCCACCTACAGGTGACATCCTAGCGATTGACCGTATTAAAGAAATTCATGCGGCGTTACCAAATACGCATCTTGTAATGCACGGTTCTAGCTCAGTGCCACAAGAATGGTTGGCGATAATCAATGAGTTTGGCGGTAACATTGGCGAAACTTACGGTGTTCCTGTAGAACAGCTTGTAGACGCAATCAAACACGGTGTTCGTAAAATTAACATCGATACAGATTTACGTCTTGCTTCTACTGGTGCAATGCGTCGTATGATGGCTGAAAAACCAAGTGAATTTGACCCACGTAAATTCTTCTCTGCAACAGTCGATGCAATGAAACAAATTTGTATCGACCGTTACGAAGCATTTGGTACAGCAGGTAATGCAGACAAAATTCGCCCGATCTCTTTAGAGAAAATGGTGAGTCACTATAAATAATTGATCTGAAGATCGATTATTGAGTCAGAAAAGCCCACAATTCAGTGGGCTTTTCTATGTGTAAAGTCAAAGTCGTTCATTGATATTTAATAATAAGAGCATGACATGGAATTAATTTTTGCTGCAGCCATCTGTAGTGTCTTGGTGTCGGTGATACTCAAGTTGTGTAAGGATAAAGCTTATAATCCTGCACAGATGATCACATGGAATTATGCCTCCGCGAGTATTCTTTGTTTTTTGTGGTTTAAGCCTGACTTAACTCATGTGTCTGTGTCCCAAACACCGTGGATGTTAATTTTAGCTTTAGGGGTCTTACTGCCTACGATTTTTTATTGTCTTGCCAAATCATTACAGACAGCTGGGATTTTAAAAACTGAATTGGCACAGCGTCTGTCTGTCGTATTGTCCTTAATGGCAGCATATTTCGTATTTAATGAACAATTTAATGCCATTAAGCTGATCGGCATTGCATTCGGCGTCGTTGCGGTATTACTGATTGTTTTTTCACAACGCGCGACTCAAAGCCAATCCGCGCAGCAAGGTATTTTATTTCTGTTAAGTGTATGGGCAGGTTATGCACTGATCGATGTGTTACTTAAATTTGCCTCAGGTCTAGGCATGCAGTTTGCGGTCACCTTAAATTTGGTCTTTATCTGTGCATTCGTGTTATCTGCAATTTTTCATCTTATTCAATATAACAGTCTGGGGCAGACGAAAAATATCTTGGCCGGCTTAGGGTTAGGAGTACTCAATTTCGCCAATATTGCTTTATATGTCAAAGCCCATATGCTGCTGAAAGATACGCCAGCGGTAGTGTTTGCTGGGATGAATATTTTGGTGGTGGTGTTTGGTGTGGTGGCAGGCCTGGTAATTTTTAAAGAAAAACTCAAGGCTACAACCTTATTTGGTTTGATCGCTGGGATTGTGAGTGTTGTTTGTTTAGCTTATGCCATGTCTGTTTAAGATGGCTTGTAGTACATTCCATCTTAAATTGATATTCTGACTTTGAGCTTTTTAAAGTCGAAAATATCCGACCAAATTTTGCAACATCATTTTCAACTTTGTTGCTAAATCGATTTGAAAATAAAAAATCTCCAAGATTGAACTGAACCCCAAATCTTGGACAGTTTATTTATCGAGTTAGTTGCTGAAAGCGTTGTAAAGTTTGTTCTAGATAACATTTACCTACAACAACAGGGTGTTTCAATACATCAGAAGCTTCAATTGTTCCTTGTAGCTGTCCCGGTTGATTGCAGTTTGGGCAGTTTGGATAACTATGAATCATATCGCTAAAATATCTTTGCATATAAACTGTTTTGCAAGCATTGCAACGAAATTTCATGGGTAATTTTATAGCTGTCGGCATGAGGGGAACAATCTAAGTTTATTTTGTGCAAAATATACTCGATAATTGTTTAAATAATAAGTCCTAAAATGACAAAAAAGGGATTTTTAAACCCCTTTCGTCGATTTTATAAAATGTTTATAGATGTGTAAAAATTTCTTCAGCCTTTAAGCGTGATTTCGGCAATTTGGCATTAAAGTCGTTTTCACTGCGATAACCCAATGTCATAATGACTGATGGAATTAAACCGTGTTCTGCTAGTTCGAGTTCTTCGCTAATGATATCTTCATCAAATCCTCCAATTGGGGTGGCGTCAATATCTTCAATACCGGCGGCTAAAAGCATTTGACCTAGCGCAATAAAAGTTTGGTTTTCAGCCCAGCGCTGAATATCACCTTTTTCATTGCGGTAATAATCAACATAACCTGTACGGCTATCTTTTTGGCCTTGTTTGGCTTTTTCATCTTTAAAACGACCACTGATATCATCTTGAGTGAGTAGGTTTTCTAAATGTTGTTCTGTAATGTCGGCTTTGGTGCAAAACAAAATCGTATGTGAAGAATCCAATACTTTGGGGGCATTGTAGGCATATTTTCCGACAAGTGCTTTGGCAATACGTTGTTTCGCCGCATCATTGTCCGCAATGAAGTAATGCCAAGGTTGGATGTTAATCGAAGATGGTGCTAAACGCAG
This sequence comes from Acinetobacter sp., assembly GCF_050285345.1. Classification (GTDB taxonomy): domain Bacteria; phylum Pseudomonadota; class Gammaproteobacteria; order Pseudomonadales; family Moraxellaceae; genus Acinetobacter. Next base: position 17,166 of record NZ_JBLZXR010000027.1, on the reverse strand, counting down.
AATTTGTAATAAACGCTCAAACTGTTCTTGTGGAATTTTCTTAGCAGGATCATAAGCCTTAGTGGTATAGCGTTGTTTTGATACGTTTAACAGATCCATCGAAAATCTCCTGAAAAAGTTTATTTAAGTTTAACGGATTCGTACAAAGTTAGTCTAAGCGGATTCTATCCGATCTATATATTTTAGTCGTATATGTAGCAGAAAAACCTCATCAATCATTTGAAATATACGAAAAATATCATTGAATTAGAGTTATATGAAATGAAGAAATAGCAAAATACTATTGGCACTTTTTGCCAAAAAGCGTTTAATTGATAGGGGTTAATCAGAGTTTGGGCATAAGTAGGCAGCGATGAATTACACAAATCACTTTAAACAAAAGCTAAAAACCGAACAGCAAATTGGTTTGTGGGTTGGGCTTGCAGATGCTTATGGAACAGAAATCGCAGCCAATGCCGGTTATGATTGGTTATTAATTGATGGTGAGCATGCTCCGAGCGACTTGCGAACCACCTTGGCACAATTGCAAAGTATTGCCGCGTATCCATCTCAAGCGGTTGTACGACCACCAATTGGCAGTGTGCAATTGATTAAACAATTGCTCGATATTGGTGCGCAAACTTTATTGATTCCGATGGTCGAAACGGTAGAGCAAGCACAGTTGATGGTGAAAGCTGTACGCTATCCGCCTGAAGGCATTCGTGGTGTCGGCGCTGCACTTGCACGTGCAACGCGTTGGAATAGTATTCCAGATTATTATGCAACGGCACATGAAAATATTTGTTTATTGATTCAAATTGAGTCGGTTGAAGGCATTAAAAATCTGGATGATATTTTAAAAGTTGAGGGGATTGATGGCATCTTTATTGGTGCGGTTGATTTGTCGGCAACCATGGGCTATCAAGGCAATCCAAACCATCCAGAAGTACAAAAAACGGTAGTGGATGCAATTCAGCGTATTCGTGCTGCAGGTAAAGCAGCAGGGATTTTATCGACGCAGCATGAAGCGACACAAATGTATTTAGATTTAGGCACAGAATTTGTGGCTGTGGGTGTCGATACCAGTGTATTGATGAATTCACTGCGTGAACTGTTATCAAAATATAAACCTGATGCGATGGTCACGAAGTCGGAAGGTGGTTATTAATCCTTCAGTGCAATAAAACGAGCAGCATTATGCTGCTTTTTTTATGATTGGAAAAAATGATTCATTTAACAATCGATTCAATCAGTTTTAAAAATATAATAAAAAAAGTACGCATGAAATGTTGCAGGATTTATTTGCTATATGGCGGAAAATACTGTATAAAACGGCCTCTTCAGAGTAAGTATTGTGCTTACTAATTATTTTTAGCTGTTTGTGATTTATTTTTTCAGTAATTTTCTATCTGAAAATATTCTATGTAACAACATATCGTAACTACAGAAATATTATTAAATTCGTGTTTATTAATCTCTTCGTTCAGTCACAAAAAGCTCATTTTATGAGTAAATATTTTGAAAAATTTAAATAACAGTTATGTCGCTACCGCCGTAAATGGTGGTGAAATTAATGTGAAGTTAATTCCGTTACAACGTAAACAAAGCAGCCTCAATGGTTTCATTATGGTCGATGTGGGGCAAATGGTGGAACTCGAATCAGGTGAAATTTTTCCTTTAAATATCGATGGTAAAAGTTTCTATACTGGAATTAATCAATTGTATCGTTTGTAATTTGAATCAATATAAAAAGTGGCGTTTTAATAACACCACTTTTTTAGTTTTAAACTGTGAATATTTTGATTAAGTTGAATCTCTAAAATCTGGGCTTCATGCTCACGCCAATCACCAAGTACAATTCTTTTTTTATCTTGAATTTGATGAATATCAGGGCGGTGTGTATGTCCATGAATCAGGATATCAGCATTGTTAAGTGCAGCTTCAACCGCAGTATGATTTACATCCATAATGTCATAGGATTTAACTTGTTTAGTTTCCGCACTTTTTTTGCGAAAGCCATTGGCAATTTTCTGTCGAATACCCAAGGGTAGACTTTTGAGGAAGCCAAGCAATAAAGGATTGCGAATAATTTTACGAAATTTTTGATAAGACACATCATCGGTGCAGAGTAAATCACCATGTTCGAGTCGTATGGTGTATTTTCCTAAGCTGAGATCATCAATATCTTGCAATAACTGACCATTAAACTTGTCTAAAAACTTTTGACCTAAGGCAAAGTCGCGGTTACCGACTTGGAAATAAATATGATTTCCTGCAGCACTAAAATCTTTTAGGGCATGGATGATTTCATCCAACCATGGGGCAGTGTAGTCATCACCAATCCAAGCATTAAACCAATCACCTAAAATATACAGCTGGGTATTTTGATTTTTATATTGTTCTAACAAAGCTAAAAACCCCCGAACGAGTCGAGGGTGTTCAGGTGACAAATGTAAATCTGAGATAAACAGATAGGTCACGAATCTTTTCCTTTTCATCCTCCAGATTCCTCTATAAAGAGAAATCTTTTTCATTACTCCATTTTAAAGCGATGCTTTAAAACTCATAAAGAATGGAGAGGATGTTTTTATTCAGAAATGATTTTAGCTGATTCGATTACTACGTTCTCTAGAGGAACGTCTGCGTGGTAGCCACGGTTACCAGTGCGAACACCTTTAATCGCTTCTACAACGTCCATACCTTCTGCAACTTTACCGAATACGGCATAGCCCCAACCTTGTGCTGTTTTACCAGTGTGGTTTAGGAAAGAGTTATTTTTCACGTTAATGAAGAATTGAGCAGAAGCAGAGTGAGGTGCTTGAGTACGCGCCATGGCGATCGTACCAACGTCATTGCTTAGGCCGTTGTCAGCTTCGTTTTCAATAGAATCACGCGTTGCTTTTTCTTTGAAGTTTTCATCCATGCCGCCGCCTTGGATCATGAAACCATCAATAACACGGTGGAAAATCACGCCGTCATAGAAACCATCGCGAACATACTGTAAGAAGTTTTCAGCAGTTTTAGGTGCTTTTTCAGTGTTAAGCTCAAGAACAATACGACCTTTATTGGTGTTTAATTCAACTTGAGGAAAACTCATTGTGTAATCTCCTATACATGGACATGAAAGCCATGGGTTTTTTGGTTGTGAGAAGCATAAGCAAACTGTAAACTACAAGGCAAGTAAAAACGTTATTTTCTTTGTTAAAAGTGAAGAAAAGCGTTTTAATTATCCTAATTTTTTATTTCAGAAGTGATTTTACTACCATGAAGCCAAACGATGTTGTTTCATCCCTGCCTAATAATCCGACAACCAAGAACAATGCCCCTGTCGAAGCTGCGCAGCAGGAACAACAGCCTGGCTTAGACTTTGTACGTCAGGTGATCACCGATGATTTAGCTGCTGGCCGTACTCAACAAGTGGTCACACGTTTCCCACCAGAGCCAAATGGTTACCTACATATCGGTCACGTAAAAGCGATCTGCTTAAACTTTGGTATTGCCCAAGAGTTTTCAGGTTTATGTAACTTGCGTTTTGACGATACCAACCCAGACGCTGAAGAACAAGAATATGTAGATGGGATTGCCAATGATGTGAAATGGCTAGGTTTTGAATGGAACGGCGAACCGCGCTATGCATCAAGTTATTTTGATCAGCTCTACGCTTGGGCGGTGCAATTAATTGAACAAGGCGATGCCTATGTCGATTTGCAATCGCCTGAAGAAATTAAACTGAACCGTGGTAATTTCGTTGAGCCGGGTAAAAACTCACCACAGCGCGATGCTTCAATTGAAGAGAACTTGGCACGTTTTGAACAAATGCGTAATGGTGAGTTGGGTGAAGGTCAAGCTGTGCTTCGAGCAAAAATTGATATGACCTCACCAAACATCCATATGCGTGATCCTATTTTGTACCGTGTACTGCATTCTGAGCATCACCAAACGGGTGATAAATGGAAAATGTACCCGATGTATGACTATGCACATCCATTATCAGATGCCATTGAAGGAATCACACATTCACTCTGCACATTAGAGTTTGTGGATCATCGTCCATTCTATGATTGGGTTGTGGAAAAAGTTAAATCACCGTCTGTGCCGCATCAGTACGAATCGAGCCGTTTGAATGTGGATTACACCATTACTTCTAAACGTAAATTGCGTAAATTGGTTGAAGGCGGTCATGTGAATGGTTGGGATGACCCACGTATGCCAACTGTTGTGGGTATGCGTCGCCGTGGTTTTACTCCTGAAGGTCTGCGTGATTTCTGTAAACGTGTCGGTGTAACCAAAGTTGATGGCAGTATTGTTGATGTTGCCATGCTGGAATATTGCATCCGTCAGTCTTTGGAAAATACCGCAGCACGTGGTATGGCAGTCTTGAATCCGCTGAAAGTAACGTTGACTAACTTGCCTGAAGCGATGGATTTAACCCATGCGCGTCATCCAAACGTAGACATGGGCGACCGTATCATTCCATTGACTCAAGATATTTACATTGACCGTAAAGATTTTGAAGAAGTCGCACCAAAAGGCTTTAAACGTTTAATCCCGGGCGGTGAAGTGCGTTTACGTCATGCCTATGTGATGAAGTGCGATGAAGTGATTAAAGATGCCAATGGTGAAGTGGTTGAACTGAAATGTTCAATCGATCCTGAAACTCTAGGCAAGAACCCTGAAGGCCGTAAAGTGAAAGGCGTTGTACATTGGGTTTCTGCAAGCAAAGGTATTCCTGCAGAAGTACGCATTTACGACCGTTTATTCACTGAGTCTGACCCAGAAGTGGGTGATGATTTCCTTGCGAACTTAAATCCAGAATCATTAAAAGTAGTTCAAGCGGTGATTGAGCCTGCTTTGGCGGAAGCGCAAGCAGAAGACCGTTTCCAATTTGAACGTGAAGGCTATTTCGTTGCAGATCAGTTTGATCACAGCGCGGAAAAACCTGTGTTTAACCGTATTTTAGACTTGAAAGACAGCTTCAAGCCTAAGCAAGGATAAGCCGAGCGCAAGAGATGAAGCTGTGCTTCATCTGTGATACAGGTGAAAAATTAATTGAGATAAATATTCCAAAAGCTCAACTTCGGTTGGGCTTTTTCATGTAAAAGTATTGGATCAACAGTAAAGCGACCAAGTTTTATGAGGGGGAATCTGTGATTATTCGGGATAAAAATAATAGCTTTCTGCTGTTATTTGCATGGCATGGCACAATTTTACCTAAAGTGATGCCCGCGCTAGCGGTTGTTGTCAGCTTGTCAGCACTGCTGGTGTATTTAAGTGCTGCGCATTTCTTGATAACGCCAGAAGTTCCCGCCATTGGCTTTACCATCTTTGGTGTGATTCTGTCGATTTTCTTAAGTTTCAGAAATACGGCCTGTTATGACCGCTGGTGGGAAGGGCGCAAGCTTTGGGGTGCACTGATTGCCAATACGCGGCATATGATTCGTGATAGTCATGTACTGGAAGATGCTGAGCGTCAGATTTTGATGTATCGCGTCATGTTGTTTTGCTATTTACTGCGCGACCGATTACGTCATCAAACGAAGGATATTCAACATTTCCGAGATCAGGTCAATTTAAGCGATGTGCAATGGCAGCAATGTGCTGAACATATTAATGCGCCGCAGTACTTACTTGAGATCATGCAGAGAGATTTGGTGCAGCTTTATAAGCAAGGTCAAATCAGCGACATCATCTATAGCACGTTGACTCGACATACGGTGGCTATGGGTGATATTCATGCAGGTTGTGACCGGATTATGACCACACCATTGCCATTTTCGTATTCTGTCCTACTACATCGAGCTGTTTATTCATTCTGTTTAATTTTGCCGTTTAGTATTGAGGCGAGTTTTGGTCTTTGGACGCCTGTAATTGTGGCGTTAATTGCTTATTTATTTTTAGGTTTGGATGCGCTTAGTGCAGAGTTAGAGGAACCATTTGGGTTGCAGGAAAATGACTTACCACTCGATTCGATTGTGCGAAATATTGAACGGGAAATGTTAAGTTCATTGGGAGCTGAGATTCCACCGGTATTTTTAAGCCATAACGGTAATTTGAGTTAAGTTTAGAAAAATCATTTTTTGCATTTACATCGTGCTGTTTAAGTCTTTAACAATTCAGTGATAGCCATGAATTTTAAATGTGTGCTATAGCTAAATTCTAAAAATATTAGCACGTAAAAATAGCTGTAAAATTCCATTCTTTAAGGTCTTTGGTGTACTGAAGAGTTAAGTAATCAGCTATATCACTGAGAAGAAGAATAAAAGGAAGACTTGAATGAGCGTAGTGATTGAAACTCAAATGTTAATCCGCAAATCAATTAATATTGTATTTAATGCCTTTGTCGATCCACTTATCACCCAAAAATTTTGGTTCAGTGCATCAAGTGGCTATCTGGAAGAAGGCGCGACGGTAGAATGGATTTGGGAAAAATATAAGGCCACAGTGCAAGTTCATGTGTTAAAAATCAAAGAGAATGAACTTATTCGGATCGAGTGGGGCGAGCCTAAAAGCAAAGTGGATTTTATTTTTGAAAAAGTAAGTTCAATACAAACCTATGTGCGAATTAAAAATTATGATCTTCCATATCAGGATCAGGCTTTGATTGATTTTGTCATTGATAGCACAGGTGGTTTCACAACGGTATTGGATGCTGCAAAAATATATCTAGAGCATGACATTGAACCAAATCTTGTCTTGGATAACTTTCCACCTTTTGAAGCATAGATTTGATAATGACTAATACGATTTATGAACAATTAAAAGCAATTTAAAAAATTAACGGTTTTTAGGATTCTGGCGTTTTAAATAGCTATAGACTGGCATCTTCATTTTAGCTTTTTCACGTAATTTCTTTTTCATATAAAATACCAAGGCAAAGCAGGTGGTGGTGACTGTCAGCATCATACTGCTCATATAAGTCATGAGTGAGCTGATATAGCCAATGGTGGTAAGACGGTTCATCATGCGGAACACTTGAGGGCTGCTTTCCACGCCTGTAATGGCCCATGTACATAAATGTTCGCAGTTATTAATAATTAGATGATAGTTATTTTCATGCATACGCGAGCGCATACGACGCACGACTTTACGTCCTTTAAATTTGGGATGGCTGTATTGCTGAACTAAGATCTTTTTGCCATGACTGAAATTTTCAATCGAGGTGATTTCAATCGGGTGTTTTTTGAAAAGATGTGCAAAACCAGAGTAGTGAATTACTCTACCACGACCAGCATAGATGCCATGATGGCTATAACCGAAGTGTTTAACAATCAGATGTGATCCTAATGGATAACCACCTTTCTGCACATGCATATTTATACGAATCCTAATCCAAAATCCGATATATATTTATCATCCTAGTCTACTTTCAATCTGTGAATTAATCGACTATTTTAGCGCTGATCCAGTGAAGTTCTGGTCAATTTTTGTGTTTAGGCTTAGGAGCGTACAATGTATTTGCAGAATTTAAAGACAATTGTAAATTTTTTAAGTTTAGGTGCTGCATTGGGCTTTATTTTACAGCCGAGCATGGTTTTGGCAGATGTTCAGGCTTATCGTGTGAATCAGCCTATAGCGGTTGATGTAGTAGAAGTCACTGACCTTAGTAATCTCGGACTTTACTTAAAGGATTTCAAGCAGCAGCCTTATCAAAATTTTCAGCGTTTACAAGCGTCATTGATGAAGAGTTGCAAGCGCATCGAATTTGCGATGAATGCAGGGATGTATCATGCCAATTTAAGTCCTGTGGGTTTATATATTGAAAATGGTGCGGAACAAAAAGCTTTAAATCGTGCAACCAAAGGATTTGGCAATTTTTTAATCCAGCCAAATGGTGTCTTGGCATGGAATGCAGATCAAGCCATTATTGCAACGACGCAACAATATGCAGCATCGAATTTTAATGCACGCTATGCGACACAGTCTGGCCCGATGTTGGTGGTGGATGGGAAGATCAATCCCAACTTCTTGCCAAAATCTGATTCATTGAAAATTCGAAATGGGGTCGGTATTAAAGATAGAAAGCTGTATTTTGTGATTAGCCGAGAAGGCGTGTCATTTTATACCTTTGCCCAATATTTTAAATCGACGTTGGGTGTGAAGGATGCACTGTATTTGGATGGTTCGATTTCAAGCGCAGAGATTCGTGGTTTAAATCGATATGATATCAGCTTTAAACCTTTAGGGCCGATTGTGGCCTATACACGGCAAATTAGATGTTGATAAGCCCGAAAATAGATCAGGCTTATCTTGCAGTATGGATTGGGATCACAATAGTCGGATTATTTACCGACTAAACCAAGGAAGCTACTTTGTGTTTTACATATTTGAATCGCGTCTTCTTCTGATTGTTGCTTAATGCCTTCTTCAAATTGTTTTTTCTGTTCTTTAATTTGTTCTTCATTGAGTCCCATTTGCTTAGACAGAGATTCTAATTTTTGCCAAGATTCTTCACATTCTTTGGGCATATTGCTACAGGCTGTTAGAGCAAGGCAAAGTGTGGTGAGGAGGCTAATTGATAATTTATTCATGTGCTTATCCGTTGTTTTAAATGGTTTTTTGTTGGGACTAAATAGGTGTTGGAATTTTTTTTAAATAATTAAAAATAAAACCAATAAAAATAATGTCTTATATTTGAATAATTATAGCTAAAGTCTAAAAAATAGCCAGACTGTATTTTAAATACATATTAAAGGATTGTAATTGCTGAACAGGCACATTAGTTACATATTGCAGTTAGAAAAATTTGCATGAAAAAAAGGTATTCTGTGTGTCACAAAATACCTTTTTTTAAATAATCTACTTAGACTCTACTGTAGAGGTAGATGCTGGGCTTCATTTAACTCTTTGCGACTATAACCTCTAGACGCAAGAACCTTTTTAATACCAATAATCACATCTTCATCTGTTGCTGTTGTAAGCGCAGTAAGGAGCTGTTCATTGGTTTTACAAGAGTAATCATTTTCAACACAGGCAACCTGATTCTTATGCCCGTTTTGCTGTTCATTCGCGAACAACTTTTGCCAAAAACTCATAGAGCCTTCATTAACAACCTAACATAGGATGAAATATAGCCAATCTGTTAAATAAAGCAACCTTACTAAAGTGATATTTTAGACAGTTAAGCCATCCTTTGGCTGATAGAGCGTTTTTCAAGCGAATCTATCGTTAATTGATAAGTTTTAATAGCTGAGTATAGTATTGGAATATATAAGGATTTTAGATTTTAAAAAAGGAGCTTAAATAAAGCTCCTTAATGACAAATGAATGACTTGAAACAATTTGTTTAAATCTTCTCAAGTAAAACGCCTGATTCCACATGGTGGGTATAAGGGAATTGATCAAATAAGGCGAATTTGGTGATTTTATGGCTTTGTGACAGTTGTTTTAAATTGTCATACAACGTATCTGGGTTGCACGAAATATAGATAATGCGTTCAAAACGTTGTAACAGTTTCAAGGTTTCATCATCAATCCCTGCGCGTGGGGGATCGACAAAAACCGTGTCAAAGTTATAACTTGAAATATCAATTTCAGCTTCTTCTAAACGACGGAATTCACGTTCACCATTATAGGCTTGGGTAAATTCTTCAGCAGACAGGCGTGCCACTTGAATATTCTCAATAGCGTTTTGTTCAATATTCCACTGTGCCGCATAAACCGAAGATTTCGCCAGCTCTGTCGCCAATACACGATTAAAACGTGTTGACAACGGTAGGGTAAAGTTACCATTACCGCAGTACAATTCGAGCAAGTCTTGGTCTGAATGTTCAGCCGCATTGCAGGCCCATTCCAACATTTTTTGGCAAACACCCGCGTTGGGCTGGGTAAAGCTACTTTCGATTTGTTTGTATTGATATTTGCGGTCAAAGACTTTGAGTTCTTCAACGACGTAATCGTCAGTCAAAATGACACGCTGGCCACGACTACGACCATAAATTTTAATATTGAGTTTATCTGATAATGCTTTTGCAGCCACTTCCCATTCAGCATTGAGCGGGCAACGATAGACCAAAGACACCAACATTTCACCTTTCAGCGTAGCTAAAAAGTGAACTTCAAATAAACGACTCGATAGAATTTTTTGGGCTTTTAATTCATTGAGCAAGACAGGCATCAAGGCATTAATGCTTTGATCTGCAATGGGGAAATCTTTGATTTCGACCACTTTCTTTTGATCGTCTGCGTCACGTTCAAACATCGCATAGAACATATCATTTTCTGTATGCCAAATACGGAATTCAGCCCGCATACGAAAGTTCTGTTCGGCAGAAGGGAAAACTTCTAAAGAGGGAGGATTGTATTCTGAAAATTGAGCCGTAATACGGGCAACTTTGGCATCAAGTTGTTGCTGATAAGTTGAAGTCATATGCAGTAAAAAATCGCAAACATATTAAAAAAAGTCATGTTAGCAAAAATCACCCTCTAAAACTAAATTAATTGTGCTTTTAAGCCAAATCAATCATGCAATCAGTAAGGCTCAGGGGGAGGTGTAGAGCATCGTAAGGCGGTGAATGATGCAGATATTTAGATTTAAAAAATACTCAGCCATCAGGGAACATACATCATGACTGAGCAAAAGAGGAAACTTTAATTCATGGTCATTAGGCTGGCATTTCCGCCTGCGGCAGCGGTGTTAATGCTAATGGCACGTTCAATGACAAAGCGCTCGACAGGAATGTTGTAATTACCAGATTTTAAATGCGTGATCCCAATAATCGGACCTTCACGTGAGGCAATGGCTTGTTGGATGGTGAGTAATTCATGTTGTGAGCCATGATGCAGGACTGCATCAAAATCACCATGCTCTAAATCGGCAACGACTTTAAATTCAGTCGCGAGTAATTTTGGCATTTGATTAAGATATTTCAGAATAAAAGTATTGTCTGCCAGTACCGCAGGTTTGCTGTCGACTGATAAAATTGCTGCGATTTGGTGTAATTGATCTGCATCGGTTTGCGCCAGTGAAAGCACTGCTGAACGTGCCAAAATCGCATATTGGTTATGTTCACCAGTTGGTCCTTGTAACTCAAAGCTTTGACCCACTGCAATGGTATTGGGTTGTTGTTGTTGTTGTTGTTGTTGAATCTGTGGAAATTGTTGTGCCGCCCAAGTTTTAAAAGCTTCATAGGCTGGGAATGTTGCCGTAGGTGTTTCAGCTTGTGCAGCATAAGGCGTAGCAAGTTTTTTCTCTGAAACCTGATGCATTAAACGATATAAATACAGTGGACCACCGGCTTTAGGACCCGTGCCCGATAAGCCCTCACCACCAAAAGGTTGTACCCCAACAACAGCACCGACTATATTGCGGTTAATGTATAAGTTGCCAACTTTGGCATGCTCAATGACTTTGTGAATGGTGTCATCAATACGGGTATGTAAACCCATGGTCAGACCATAACCTTTGTTATTAATCTGGGCTAATAGGTTCTCAATTTCGCCATGTTTATAAGTCATTAGATGTAGCACTGGGCCAAAAACTTCACGTTCCAAATCATTTAAATTTGGCAGTTCAATTAAGGTCGGTGGAATAAATGTGCCAGCATTCAAATCATCGGTTTCCGTATTAAACATGATTTGATGTATGGGATAACCTTTGCTACGCATTTTATCGATGTGCTTTTGGATATTTTGCTGTGCTTCAGTATCAATCACTGGGCCAATATCGGTTTTTAATAATGCAGGATTGCCGACACGTAGTTGTTTCATCGCACCTTTCAACATATTACGCACAATTTCAGCATTGTCTTCTTGCACACATAGAATACGCAGGGCAGAGCAACGCTGACCGGCACTGTCATAAGCTGAATTGACAACATCCAAAACTACTTGTTCAGTCAGTGCTGAAGAATCCACGATCATGGCATTTTGACCACCAGTTTCGGCAATCAAAACTACACTTTCACCAAATTGATTAAGTCGTTGTGCCACGGTTTTTTGTAAAATACCTGCAACTTCGATTGAGCCTGTAAATATGATGCCTTGTATACGTGAGTCGCTACTGATTTTTGCGCCAATGGTTTCGCCACGGCCTGGCAGTAATTGCAGAACATCTGAGGGAATACCCGCTTCCCATAAGATTTGTACGGCTTGCACGGCAATCAGTGGTGTTTGTTCTGCCGGTTTTGCAATCACCGTATTGCCTGCAACCAAGGCAGCAGCAATTTGCCCTGTAAAAATTGCCAATGGAAAATTCCAAGGACTAATACATAACACTGTACCTAGAGGTTCAATGTGAGTCTCTGAGGGTAGATTGACCATCTGTGCTGCATAATAGCGCAGAAAATCAACTGCTTCTCGAACTTCAGCAATGGCATTAGCATAGGTTTTACCACTTTCACGAGACAGCAATACCATTAAGGGGTGCAACTGTGTTTCCATCAAATCTGCAGCGCGATTTAAACATGCGGCACGTTGGTCTTTATGGGTGTTTTTCCAACTGCTTTGTGCGGTTTCGGCTTGTATCAATGCAGTTTCAGCTTGTTCAATAGTTGCTTCGTATACAGTACCGACGACATCATGGTGTTGAGCTGGGTTTAGAATGGGCAAACCATTTTCTAATGCAAAATTGCCAAAGCCTGAGCCCATTACGTTGGCTTGCCACTGGGTATGAGCAAGTTGAATTGCGGTGGTATTAAGCTGTGCCAAATCATGGTCATTGGCCAAATCGAGACCTTTCGAATTGGTACGTTGATCAGCGTATAAATTGGCAGGATAAGGAATTGATGGATGCTTTGTTCCAATGACTTGTTCTGTTTGCGCCGAAGCTAAAATGGTTTGATGTGGATTTTCAATCAAATCTTCAATTTTAAGGTTTTTGTCGGCAATTCGATTCACAAATGAAGTATTGGCTCCATTTTCGAGTAAGCGACGAACTAAATAGGCCAGTAACGTTTCATGATTCCCCACAGGAGCATAAATTCGGCAAGGAACGCCAAGTTTATGTTCAGTTTTTTTGCCCACCACTTGCTCATAGAGCGGTTCGCCCATGCCATGTAGACATTGGAACTCATATTGGCCTGGATAATACTGCTCAGGCTGAGCAAGGTGGTAAATCGTGGCAACGGTTTGAGCATTATGCGTTGCAAACTGTGGGTAGATTTGCTCTGGAGCTGCCAATAATTTTTGTGCGCAAGCCACATAAGACAAGTCGGTATGTACTTTACGAGTAAAGACAGGGTAGTCGGTCATGCCTTCAATTTGTGCTTTCTTAATTTCGCTATCCCAATAAGCACCTTTAACTAAGCGGATCATCAGGCGTTTTTGGCTGCGTTTGGCTAAATCAATGACATAATCGACGACATAGAAACAGCGCTTTTGATAAGCCTGAATCACGAAACCGATGCCTTTCCAGTCCGCAAGTTGCGGTTCAAAACATAAACGCTCAAGTAGTTCGAGTGAAATTTCTAAACGATCAGTTTCTTCCGCATCAATATTCAGACCAAGATCATAATGTTTTGCAAGCAGCGCAAGCTCAAGCACTTTGCTATACAGCTCATTGTGTACACGGTCGATTTGCGCGCGTTGATAGCGTGGATGCAACGCAGATAATTTAATGGAAATTCCCGGGCCGTTATAAACATCTTTAGTTAATGAGGCTTGACCGATGGCATGAATGGCATCGGTATAATCTTGATAATAACGTTCTGCATCTGGATCTGTCAGCGCAGCTTCACCGAGCATGTCATAGGAATATTGGAAACCTTTATCTTCTAAAATTTCTGCATGTTTAAGGGCTTCATTGATGGTTTCACCCGTGACAAATTGCTCGCCCATCATACGCATTGCAACATCGACTGCTTTACGGATAATTCCGCGACCGCTACGCGCTAAAATACTGGTCAGCAGGCTGGATAAGCTTTTTTGTTGTGGCGTTTCCATCAGTTTTCCGGTAAGCATGAGGCCCCATGCAGCCGCATTGACAAACATCAGTTGACTTTGACCTAAATGCTCTTTCCAATTGCCTTGGTTAATTTTGTCTTTGATCAGCAAATCGCGCGTGGCTTGATCTGGAATACGCAGCAAGGCTTCCGCTAAGCACATCAAAGCGATACCTTCCTGAGAGGAGAGTGAAAATTCTTGCAACAGACCTTGAACGATACCGGCTTTACCATTGCCACTTTTACGTTCACGTAAGGAGTGAGCTAGATTGAAGGCCAATTGCTGAATTTGTTCACTGATTGGCGACGGAATATCACTATGTGCCAGTAGATGTTCTACACATTTAGTTTCCGCACGACGCCATGCTGCATTAATCGACTGTTCAAAGCTATTTTTGTCTTTAAATTCGGTGATATAGCCATCATTTGGTGTGACTTCTAAAACTTTTCCGTTCATGGGCTTTATTCCGTGTCGATGTTTTATGGCCTGCAAATAAATCTTGAGGTCTGTCCTTTATTTAATTTATGATTACAGAATATTTAGCGAATAACTCACTATAGTTTTATATTGTATTTAGAGAATAATTCTGATGAACAGCCCGTATTTGAGCTTGGATCGTATCGACATTCGAATTTTGGAATTACTTCAAGAAGATGGAAAAATATCCAATATTAAACTTGCCGAATTGGTGAATTTATCTCCCACAGCTGCATTGGCACGGGTGCAAAAATTATCTAAAGAGGGTTTCATTTTAGGCTATGAAGCACGCTTAAATCCAGTCATGTTAAACAATGGATTTGTGGTCTTTGTGGAAATATTAGTAGATAAAACCACGCCCAATATTTTAGAAAATTTTTCTGATGCTGTACGGCAAATTCCTGAAATTGTCGAATGTCATATGACTAGCGGCGGCTTCGATTTCGTGGTCAAAATTCGCTGTGCAAATATGGAAGAGTTTAGACGAATTTCAGAGCACGTCTTGTGGCAGTTGCCGGGGATCAAAGAAACCCGTAGCTATCCTGTCATGGAAGTGATTAAAGAAAGCATGCAAATTAAACTGAAACCACCTGTACGCCCAAAATAATCGTTTTACAGCATAAAAAAGAGGCGTTAATCTCCGTAATTTTGTTTGAAATTCATCGATTAAATTTCAGAAATTTCTTTTTGATACGTGACTTCTGCCTGTTTAAAGCATCGCATGACATCTACAGTAGGTGCTTTACCCATTAAGCTCACTACGACAATGCCACTCCAAGAAAGAATAAATTCGTCACATTATCCTTAATCAAAGCGAATCATCTGCTTCCTAGATGAAATTTTGTATTTGTGTCCTAAGTCGTAGATTCAAACAGAGATTAAAAACTACACTCTGTAATAATTGAACATACTTTATGTATCATCAATGTAAAAAGTATTTTTTCGATTGCAAAGCGCAAAAATCTAAGTACCTTGAGAAGGCTTAAAAATAGGTTAATGTAAGTCAGATTAAACTTTGTTTAAAAAGGAACAGTCTCGAAATTCAAACTGAAATTTTGGCGTATTTGTTACAAAAAGTTACATTTTGAACAAGAAGCCTATATTTGAAATATTTAGTTGCATTTAAGCATCACTTCAATTCAAGGGAGTGCATCTAAACTGGTCGAATATAAATTATGCACAAGCTTTGTGCGTAAACAGAGGGTATGCGCAGTGACGACGGTTCAGATGGAAAAAACAAGAACAGAGCATGATTTTTTAGGGGACAGAGCAGTTCTACAGTCATGCTATTACGGGATACATACACTTCGTGCGATCGAAAATTTTCAGATTTCAGCGCAGTCTGTAGGTCAACTTAAATTTTATACGTGCGATTGCGCAAGTCAAAAAAGCATCGGCACAAACCAATCAGGACTTTGGTAAAATTCAAAATGACATTAGTCAAGCCATTCAACAGGCTTGTGATGAACTAATTGAATATCCTGAAAAATGGAGCGACTCATTTCCGATTGATATTTATCAAGGTGGGGCGGGTACTTCAATCAATATGAATACTAATGAAGTCATTGCTAATATTGCTTTGGAAACTTTGGGTGAGGCAAAGGGAACGTATCATCGGATTCATCCCAATGATCATGTCAACAAGTCACAATCGACCAATGATGTGTATCCCACGGCTTTAAGACTGGCAACTTATAGTTCTTTTGACAGTTTACTAGCGGTGTTGAAGCAGCTTATTGATAGCTTTTATAGCAAAGCAGATGAATTTCAGCATGTGATTAAAATGGGTCGTACACAGTTACAAGATGCTGTCCCAATGACTTTGGGACAAGAGTTTCGTGCATTTGCCACCTTGTTAAAAGAAGACCTGAAACTGATTGAACAAACGCGCCATCTCTTATTGGAAATAAATTTAGGTGCAACGGCGATCGGTACAGGCGTGAATTCACCTGAAGGTTATGCATCGAAAGTGGTTGAAAACTTAGCACAATTAACTGGTTTGAAATTATTTGGTGCAGAAGATTATGTCGAAGCAACCAGTGACTGTGGTGTCTTTATTATTTTATCGAGTTGTTTGAAACGCTTGGTAGTAAAACTTTCCAAAATTTGTAATGACTTGCGTCTCTTAAGTTCTGGGCCAAGAACTGGTTTGGCAGAAATTCGTTTACCAGAATTACAAGCTGGTTCATCGATCATGCCTGCAAAAGTTAATCCAGTTATTCCAGAAGTGGTGAATCAAGTGGCATTTCGAGTCATCGGTAATGATTTGACCATTACACTGGCTGCTGAAGCCGGGCAATTACAACTCAATGCCATGGAACCGGTGATTGCTTTATCTATCAATGAATCGATTGAATTGTTAGCCAATGCAATCAAAACCTTGGATACAAAATGTGTTCAAGGTATACAAGCCAATACCCAAGCTTGTTTTGATGCCGTGATGCGTAGTGTTGGTATTGTGACTTTACTTGATCCTGTTTTGGGGCATGCAAAATGTGATGAAATTGGAAAACAATGTATTGCTGAAAATAAAACTATTCGACAAGTGGTGCTTGAACAGGAGTTATTAACCGAACAACAACTTGATGAAATTTTCTCAATCGAAAATTTAGTTTCTGAAATTACGCCATTGAGGATGCCATTGGCACAAGTCAGTTAATTAAAGCTTTTATATCGATAGTTTCTATAGCTTAGATTTTCAAAATCTCTCTATAGAAATGGAAGTCGTTGCGTACATGATTAAGCGAGGTTTGGCCCACTGCTGTCCCACAATTTTCATAAGAAGAGCCTCAATTGAGGTTCTTCTTGTTTTCGCCATTTTTTATCGGGCAT
>NZ_JBLZXR010000026.1:0-33048 GCF_050285345.1 Acinetobacter sp. | reverse complement strand
AGTGATAGCTAATCACTATACAAACTAAGATACAAGGTAGGATAGATTTGCGAATAAGAGAATGGCAGTGCAGTAATGAAAAATGTCTCAGTCTAAATGATCGGGACATTAATGCTGCAAAGAACATTCTTGCGCTTGGGCATAAGCGTCTAGCTGTAGGAATCATCTCCGTTTAAGGGAGGTGAGGATGTCAATAAAACAAAGTATCAATATTTTATTGGAAGGCGTGCCCGAAGAAATTGATATTGAAAAATTACGTAATGACTTATTGGCTTTGAAAGGAGTAGAGGGTATTCATCAATTAAAGGTCTGGGCCATTACTTCGAAAAATGTGCATTTAACAGTCCATCTATTTGCACCCGAAGCTGATCGGAATACCTTATATTTTGACGCGATTGAGATGTTACGGCATGAATATGGCATTACCGAGATGACGTTGCAGATAGAGGAAGATGAATGTTTGGTACATCAACATGCCCAAGTTCATGATCACGCACATGAACATGCTAAAAATGATCATGCGCATCATCACGATGAGTCACATCAACATTAAGCATGATGTGACTTTTTTAAGCGAGAATATTAAATTTCCCACTCGTGATTACATTCGCGACATTTCCATTTTTTTTGTGATTGCATGAAACCCTGCATTGAGATTTTAAAATCTGGTAGGTCACGATAAAACATAAAGCCAGCAATCACACAAATAATAAATACAATCACGGTTGCGGTTTGTAATGTTGTGCCAGCACCATCACCAAAGATCCACATCGAAATGCTGATTAATACAAGCAGCAATAAAATAAATACGGTAGGGATCAACATCATCAAGCTTTTAGGCACAACAGGACGTGCGACAGGCTCACCTGCTTGCGCTTGCGGCATAATTTTAGGGCTTTGGCATTTAGGGCAACGGTATTGCATTACAACTCCATAATTTTAATCTATGGTTTATTCTAATCTGAATCATGTAGAAAGCAAAAAACACAGTGAAAATTGTGATGAATAAAAGCCAAGAACAAAACTCTAGGCAATAAAAAACCCAAGTCGCAATGCTTGGGTTTTTTATAAAGATTACTTTAAAAGCAATCTTGAATATGGCGTCCCTACGGGGATTCGAACCCCGGTTACCGCCGTGAAAGGGCGATGTCCTAGGCCTCTAGACGATAGGGACAAGTGAGGCAACGTTGATTTGGTTTTTACGCCATCTCTCGGTATGGGCGCTATATTAGGGATATAACGCCCATCCGTCAACTAAAAAATTAATTAAGCTTCATCAACTGCATCATTTTTCGGCAGTTTTAAGCTTTCATTGAGTTTTTCCCAGACTTTGGCTTCTTTTTTACTCGGTCCGCCGATAATTTCAAGTGCATGACGTAAACGTGCGAAGGTTAAATCTGGACCAATCGTCACCATTGACTGCATCACAGGGGTAGATGAAGTTGAACCTGCAATCGCAATAAAGAAGGTTGGCATGAAGTCACGGAGTTTAATGCCCATTTGGTTCGCCAAGTCCATGAGGGTTTGGCTCACGGTATCGTTGTTCCATGTGAACATGCTTTCCAAACGCCAAATTGCAAATTGCAGGCTTTGACGTACTTGTTCTTCTGTCAATTTTTTGCTTTCAAACTGCTCTTTGCTCAGGCTTGGGAACTGGTTAAAGTAGAAACCAGCCCAGTTCACCGCTTCAGACAATAGATTGATACGCGGTTGAATCGCTGCTGCAATGTTTTCAAGGGTTTGACGGTCAGATTTCCACGCAAGTAGCGTATTTAACAACTCAGCAGGGGTTAAACCTTTAATCCATTGACCATTGAGCCAATTGAGTTTTTCCACATCAAAGATTGGACCACCCAAAGACACACGCTTAATGTCGAAATGTTCAATCATTTCAGCCAAAGTGAATTTTTCACTTTCATCTGGCATTGACCAACCCATACGACCCAAGTAGTTCAACAAAGCTTCTGGTAGTACGCCGATATCTTTGTAGTAATTGATCGAGGTTGGGTTTTTACGTTTAGATAATTTTGATTTGTCTGGATTACGTAATAGCGGCATGTGGCAAAGCACCGGCATCTCCCAACCAAAGTATTGATACAGTAATTGGTGTTTTGGTGCAGATGGAATCCATTCTTCACCACGGATTACGTGGGTGATTTGCATTAAATGGTCATCGACAACGTTGGCCAAATGATAGGTTGGTAAGCCATCTGTTTTTAACAGAATTTGCATATCCACTTGCGCCCAAGGGATTTCAACTTCGCCGCGCAGCATGTCTTCAAATTTACAAATACCCTCTTCTGGCACTTTCATGCGAATTACATGTGGTTCACCCGCGACTAAACGACGAGCGACTTCTTCAGGTGTATGTTTTAGACCACGACCATCGTAGCGAGGTGATTCACCACGTGCTTGTTGTTCAGCACGCATTTCATCAAGTTCTTCTGCAGTCGCAAAGCAATAGAACGCATGGCCTTTATCAACCAGTTCTAATGCATATTTTTTATAAATATCCATACGTTCAGATTGGCGGTAAGGTGCATGAGGACCACCGATATCTGGACCTTCCGACCAGTTTAGACCTAACCAACGCAATGAATCCAAAATCATTTTTTCAGATTCAGGGGTAGAGCGAAGTTGGTCTGTATCTTCAATACGAAGAATAAATTCACCGCCATGTTGTTTTGCAAAACATAAGTTAAACAACGCAATGTAGGCAGTCCCAACGTGAGGGAAACCAGTAGGAGAAGGTGCAATACGCGTACGAACAGTCATAATCAGCTTTTAATCAGAATGTAAATTGGGAACTATTATAACGAAAAAGCCTGATCACTTAATGCTTAATTAAACATTCAATGATCAAGCTTTTCTAGATAGGCGAGGGAAACCTATCTATATGAACTTAGTGCGTTAACATCTCAAGTGAAATTAAGAATTACTGCCTGAGAAAATTGCTTGCACAAAACGTGAAAAACTTTGGTTTTGTGAAGCAAAGAAACTTTGTGAAGGTGGTGCTTTAATCGATGTCAGTACTTTAAGACTGTCATCAGAACGGCCTTTACCTTCTGACTTTTGTTGACTGATGGCTTTTTCAATCAAAGACGAGCGTTCAGCCGGCATGGTAACTTTGCTGTTTGCTGCTGTACTGGTCGCTGCACAAAATGCAGACTGAGCGGTAAATGCCATGCCCAATCCAAGGCATACTGCATATGAAATTTTCATGTCCAAATCTCCCCCTATTTGGTAATGGAGCTTTATTTTGAAAAATAGTTTTAATGTTTAGTCTACGATTTAACCATCTTATGTAATTAAAAAGTAGAACCAAGTCACAATTTTTACAAAAAAATAATAAAAGTCTGTTCAAGTACTACCTAAATAGACTGTTTTATCCCGAATTGGCGTAGTTTTAACAGACAACTGTGAAGATAGCATGAAGATGTTCATCCATATTTTATTTTTTAGTGCTATTGATATGGAAAATCGGCATTTTGAGCTCTTTATTCCATAGCAATAAGTGTGGATATTTTTGTAAGTGATTCACTATTAAAATTAATTGGTATTTTAGTGATGTTTTTAAATCTTCGATAAAGCCTAAAGCTAGGAAAGAAGAGCCTTAATTTTTTAGGCGCTGTGGAGGTGTGTATATCCAAAGAGCAAATTATTCTTTGAATATATTTGATGATCTAAGATTTAAGTTGCAGATACAAAAGTGAATGACAGTCCAAGCCATTAAGATAAAGAGCTTAGTTATCCATTTTTTGATATATGCAATGCATAAAATTCTATATATTGGGAATAAGTAGATTGTTTTGATTATTTTTAAAATAAAAAACAATAGTTTAAATACTTGGAGTCGTTAAAAGACTACACTTAGTCGCTGGTTGTGACAATTGCGATTTATGGCTCTATTTCATATATTTAGCGACATTGAATCTAACAAATGCCGACCGTCATGAAAACTCAATTTAAAGCGTGGATCAGTGCTGCATTACTTGCAACAGGCGTTGCTTTTACAGCAACGACGACACAAGCTGCGGACCGTGAATTTTTAAATGTATCTTATGATGCAACGCGTGAATTTTACGATGAATTCAATAAGTCTTTTGGTGCTTATTGGAAGGCACGTACAGGGAAATCGGTTGACTTTAAACAATCGCATGGTGGTTCAGGTAAGCAAGCACGTTCAGTGGTCGATGGTTTAAAAGGTGATGTGGTGACTTTGGCCTTGGCGAACGACATCGAAGAAATCGTGAAATCAGGTCAGATTCAACCAGGTTGGCAAAAAGAATTTCCGCATAACTCTGCACCTTATACTTCAACCATTGTATTTATGGTACGTAAAGGCAATCCAAAACAGATTAAAGATTGGTCTGATTTGGCAAAACCGGGCGTACAGATTATTACCCCAAACCCTAAAACTGGTGGTTTACCGCGTTGGGTTTACCTATCTGCTTGGGGCTATGCGCTGAAACAGCCGGGTGGTAACGATGCGAAAGCCAAAGAGTTCGTAGGTAAAATGTATCGCAATGTAAAAGTGATGGACTCGGCAGCGCGCGCATCGATGACGACATTTGCAGAGCGTGGTATTGGCGATGTGTTATTAACGTGGGAAAATGAAGCCTTAGTGACACAAAAAACTTTGGGTAAAAATAAATTTGATATTGTTTATCCATCGATTTCAATTTTGACTGAACCTTCGGTGGCAATTGTCGATAAAACGGTCGAGAAAAATGGTAATAAATGGTTAGCGCAAGGTTATATCAATTACCTGTATTCTCCATTAGGTCAGGACATGGCGGCGAAACATTTCTACCGTCCGCGCAACGCACAGATTTTGGCGAAATACAAAACCCAGTTCCCACCATTAAAAACCTTTACGATTGATGAAGTCTTTGGTGGTTGGTCTAATGCGCAACAAGCTCACTTTGTAAATGGCGCAATCTTTGATCAAATTTATAACAGCAAACGTTAAGATTGCCGCATAAGTTTGATGACTCAAAACCTCCTTCGGGAGGTTTTTTTCGATATGACAAAAATAAAAAACGGTTTTCCCTATGAAAAATAATATTTCTGTACAAAAAGACGTTTGGAGCTTTGCTAAAACAAGGTAATAATGTGCAGTTACATTTTTAGTTGTGTTGAACGGACCCTTATGTCGCATATTTCTGTATTACTTCATGAAACTGTTGATGCTTTACTGGCAGATCGCAATACAGGAATATTTGTAGATGGCACATTTGGGCGAGGTGGACACACCCGTTTATTGCTGTCTAAATTAGATGAAAATGCACGTGTGTATGCTTTTGATAAAGACCCACAAGCGTTAGCAGTTGCGGCTGAATTGGAACAAGAAGATCCACGTTTTAAAATCATTCATGCCAGCTTTGCCGACTTAAAACAAGAACTGCAAAATCTTGGTATTGATTCAGTGGATGGCATTATGGCCGATTTGGGTGTGTCGTCACCGCAGCTGGACCAAGCCGAACGTGGTTTTAGTTTCATGAAAGATGGTCCGCTGGATATGCGGATGGATAACTCTCAAGGACCAACAGCGGCACAGTGGTTGGTCGATATTGATGAAGAAGATTTGGCAAATATTATTTTTAAATATGGCGAAGAACGTTATAGCCGTCGTATTGCTAAAGCAATTAAAGCCGCAGGTTATATTGACACAACGGCTCAGCTTGCGGAGATTGTAAAAGTTGCGCACCCAAAATGGGAAAAAAATAAACACGCCGCAACACGGACTTTCCAAGCAATTCGTATTGCTATTAATAAAGAACTCGACGATATTGATATTTTCTTACCTCAAGCCGTGGATATGCTTAAGCCAGCAGGTACGTTGGCCGTGATTAGCTTCCATTCTTTAGAGGATCGACTGATTAAACAATTTATCCAAAAAGAATCAACACTTGCTGAAGACACGGGCTGGGGATTACCACAAAAACGCGAAGATACCCGCCGCTTAAAAAAAGTGTCACGGATTAAAGCCAGTGATGAAGAAGTAAAAGCCAATCCACGCTCACGTAGCGCTTGGCTTCGTGTGGCAGAGCGTTTAGCTTAAAAGGCAAAGAATGAAAACCGAAGCAGTAAAACAAATATCAAATAAGTTGCAGACCAAAAAAATTGTCGTCTATGGCATTTTGTTGTTGCTGGTATTTGTCAGTGCAATTATGGTGGTATTCCAAGTGTTTGAATATCGTCAAGATTATCGTCAGTTAAGTACATTTATGCGTGAGCGTGATGATCTGAATGCTGAGTGGGGAAGGTTGTTGATTGAACAGCAAACCTTCGGTGCCACTGCCCAAATTGGTACGCGTGCAGTGACTCAGCTTCGGATGTATTCACCGCCCGTTGCACAAACTGTGGTTATTTCATTGCCCCAAACTTCAGAACAGAAAAAATAGGCTGCCTGTCACATGGTTGAAAAGAGAAACAAACAAGTTCCACGTAAAAAACAGCAGTCTGTTACTGGCAGAACGGCGATTGCCGTGGAGATGTGGCGCTACCATTTAATGTGGGCAGTGGTATTACTGTGTTTTGTGGCCTTGGTTGGGCGGGCATTCTATGTGCAAATCGTCAATAAAGACTTTTTGCAAAATAAAGCCAATGCCAGAATTTTAAGAACTGAAACCTTAAAAGCCATGCGTGGCGTGATTTACGATCGACATGGTGTGCCTTTGGCGATTAGTACGCCAGTGATGAAAGTGGTGATTGATCCACGGGATTATTTTGACAATAAAGCGCTGTTTGAAGAAACCACGGCTGAATTAGCCAAAGATCCAAATAACCGCAAATTAAAACGTCAGTTACCAGATAAAAACCTGAATTTGGACGAGCTGGCCGATGCGGTTGGCATGGACCGTGCTGAACTGAAACGTAAAATGAATGAGCGCCCGCGTTCGCGCTATTTAGTACTGAAAAAAGAAGTGCCACCTCAGCAAGCTGAATTGATTTTAAAGCGTGATTTTCAGGGTGTATATACCGAGAAAAACTATAAGCGTTACTATCCGCAGCCACAGCCGAACTCACAAATTATTGGTCTAACCAATAGTGAAGGGATGGGGATTGAAGGCCTGGAAATGCAGCTGAATAAACGCCTTTCAGGGATTGATGGGGCACAGCAGATTGTCCGTGACAAGAAAGGCAATCGTGTTAAAGACCCTGAAATTGTAAAAGAAGTCGAATCG
Organism: Acinetobacter sp.; assembly: GCF_050285345.1. Lineage (GTDB taxonomy): Bacteria > Pseudomonadota > Gammaproteobacteria > Pseudomonadales > Moraxellaceae > Acinetobacter. The sequence continues at coordinate 25,858 of NZ_JBLZXR010000026.1, read as the reverse complement.
GGTGAAAACATTACCTTAAGTATTGATTCACGTCTGCAATATATTATGTATCGCGAATTGACCGCGGCGGGTGTAGCCAATAACGCACGTTCTGCAACAGCGATTGCGGTAGATGTAAAAACCGGTGAAATCTTGGCAATGACTTCATGGCCATCTTATAACCCGAACGATAAAAAAGGTGTATTGAATAAAGATGCCATGCGTAACCGTGGTGCAATTGATTCATTTGAACCGGGTTCAACCATGAAACCGCTAACGATTGCGATGGCGCTCGAAAGCGGAAAATATCAGCCAAATACGGTGGTGAATACTTCGCCGGGTTCAATGCGTGTAGGTAATCATACCATTCGTGATACACATAACTATGGCGCTTTAACCTTGGGTGGGATTATTCAAAAATCATCCAACGTGGGGGTGGCCAAAATTGCACTTTCATTGCCATACGAGACATTACCAACATTTTATAAACGTCTTGGCTTTGGACAGCGCTCTGCGGTGAAATTCCCGGGTGAAAGTGGTGGTTTAATCCTGCCACCAAGCAAATGGAATGTATCCGAGGTCGCAACTATGGCCTATGGTTATGGTTTGAATGCCACAGTACTGCAAATGGTAGATGCCTATGCCATGTTGGCAAACAAAGGGCTAAAAATGCCTTTGAGTTTGTATAAGCTAGAAGATCAGCCCAAAGGTGAGCAAGTGATTGATCCTAAAATTGCCGATCAAGTGTTGCTGATGATGGAAACTGCAACGCTACCGGGTGGTACAGCTACTCGTGCAACCATTCCAGGTTATCGTGTTGCCGGTAAAACGGGGACTGCGCATAAATTACGTGCAGACCGTAAAGGCTATTCGACCAATGAATATCGTGCACTATTCGCAGGTGTTGCGCCGGTCAGTGATCCGCGTTTAGCCATGGTGGTCGTGGTGGAAAATCCACAAGGTACCTATTATGGCGGTACAGTGTCGGCACCGGTATTTTCACGTGTCATGCAAGAATCTTTACGTTTAATGAACGTACCTTTAGATAAACCCTTAGATACTCCCAAGATCCAGTAATAGGTGATGAATGAAAATTCGGTTTCAAGATCTATACACCGTTGAACAGCCCGCTGAATGGATGACGCAATCCTTTCAGGGCTTCAATCTGGATAGTCGTAAAGTGACAGCAGGGCAAATATTTATTGCCCTGACTTCGTTCTCACAGCCTGAAAAAACGCTGCAATATGCACAAGCTGCTTTAGATCATGGCGCGCTTGCCGTGATTTCGGAAACTGATTTAGGTTTAGTCAAAGGTTTGGTGGTTGCGGATGTTCGTCATTTGATGGGGCAATGGCAAAAGCAATATTTACAAGCCACCCAACCCGTTCAAGCTGCACGTATTCTGGCGGTTACAGGCACCAATGGTAAAACCACGATTTCCCGCTTAATTGCTGAATTGCTGATGCTGCAAGGTAAGCAATGTGCGGTGATGGGGACGACAGGCAATGGTATTTTACCCAACTTAGAAGCATCGTCGCACACCACCTTGGATGCGCTACATATGCAAAATGCGCTGCATAGTTATGCGCAGCAAGGTGCTGAATTTGCAGCAATTGAAGCCAGTTCACATGGTTTGGAACAAGGGCGTTTAAATGGTTGTGCGATTGAAATCGCTGCTTATAGTAATTTAAGCCGTGACCATTTGGATTATCACAAAACCCTTGAAGCCTATGCTGAAGCGAAGTCGCGTTTATTCCAATTTGCATCGTTGAAAGTGGCGATTATCAATATAGATGATGCGTATGCGGAAGTGATGTTGAATGCAGCCCGCCAAAATCTAGCACAGCCGAAAATTTTAACGTATTCGACTACGCAAGCTGCGGATTATCAAGTTGTTGATATTCAATACAGTCTCAGTGGTGCACGTTTTAAATTAGTCACGGCACAGGCTGAATTTGAGGTCCACAGCCCATTGCTCGGTCATTTTAATATTGAAAATATAGTGGCAAGTTTAATTGCGGTAGAGCAAGCTGGTTTTGATTTAGCAGCGTTGATTGCGACAGCGCCAAAACTGAAAGGTGCGCCGGGGCGTATGCAGGTGATTCGCGATGATGAGCGTTTGTTTGTCGTGGATTATGCACATACCCCAGATGCCTTAATTCAAGTGTTGCAAACCTTGAAACGTCATGTGTCGCAGCAACTTTGGGCAGTGTTTGGCTGTGGTGGTGACCGAGATCGTGGTAAGCGCCCACTGATGACTCAAGCGGCATTAGGTCATGCTGATGTGGCTTTGATAACTTCAGATAACCCACGAACAGAAAACCCTGAACAGATTTTTGCAGATATGAAAGCGGGTATTGATTTTACCGGACAGACCGTCCATGAAATTCATGACCGCCGTGAAGCGATTAAATACGCAGTCAACCATGCGCAAGCAGGGGATATTGTGGTGATTGCTGGTAAAGGCCACGAAAACTATCAAGAAATTGAGGGTGTTCGTCATTGGTTTGATGATGTGGTGGAAGTGAAATCTGCAATAGATGTGCAGCACCACAACACAGATTCGGCTTATCCAGCGCAATAGGAATAGATATGCACACTTCAACGACCAGTACGGTTCCGTTAGAGCCATGGACAGCAGAACAGCTAGCAGCAGCGACCCAAGGCCATTGGCACAATAATAAAATGCCTGATGGGTCAATTAAACGTATTTTGACCGATTCTCGTCATGCAGAACAAGGGGATGCCTTTTTAGCCTTAAAAGGTGAACGTTTTGATGCACATAACTTTGTGCCGCAAGTCGCAGCTCATGGTTGTGAAGTCGCAATTGTCAGTCATCCAGTGGATGCCGATATTTGTCAGTTGGTGGTTGCAGATACGCGTCTTGCACTCGGTCATTTAGGGGCTTATCGTCGTGCACAAAATTCACAGCTGAAAGTGATTGCCTTGACCGGTAGTAGTGGTAAAACCACCACCAAAGAAATGCTCGGCAGTATTTTATCGCGTCTTGCGCCAACGCTGATTACGCGCGGAAACCTGAATAATGATTTGGGTGTGCCGATGATGTTATTGGAACTTCGTCCTGAACATCAATATGCGGTAATGGAGCTAGGTGCCAGTCATAAAGGTGAGATCGATTACACCTCCAATCTGGTGCAACCACAGGTGGCCGGTATTCTCAATATTGGGACGGCACATATGGGTGAGTTTGGTGGTCGCGAGGCGATTTGCCATGCCAAATCAGAGATCTATGCACATATTGCCAAAGCGGGTACGTCGATAGTACCTGCGGCAGATGATTTCACCGATTCAATTCGTGCTGCTGTTCAAACCGAGCAGGTGATGAGCTTTGGTCAAGGTGGTGATGTATTTGCGACTGAGACCGAGTTGCAGGCGCAATCTGCAAACTTTGTGTTAAATACGCCACACGGTTCACGTGCTGTGCAATTGCCCTTTGCTGGTGAGCACAACGTACAAAATGCAACTGCTGCTGCAGCATTTGCACTATCGATTGGTGTGAGTCTGGATGACATTGTCATCGGTCTGGAACAAGCCCAAGGTGCGAAAGGTCGTTTAAACTTTATTGCCCATCAATCTCATTTATTTATTGATGATACTTATAACGCCAACCCAACCTCAATGCGTGCCGCTGCCGAAGTACTGGCACAGCAAGCGGGCATCAAAGTCATGGTGATGGGAGATATTGGCGAACTGGGTTCATCCGCTGCACAGCAGCATTATATGTTGGGGCGTGACCTTGTATCGGTAAAAGACATTAACTTTGTTGTTGCGGTCGGTGAGTTTTCACCGGCGGTACAAGAAGGTGCACGCAGTACCCAATATGGTAAAAAATTACAGGCCTTTTTGTCACAAGAGCAGGCTTTGCCATTTTTAATTAGTCTAGTCAAAACACATCAGCCTCAGTCCATGAGTTTCCTGTTTAAAGGTTCTCGTTATACCCATATGGAAACTTTGATGGCTGAATTGATGGAGAAACTTTAATGCTGTTATGGTTATTTGAGCAGCTTGCGGGTTATCACAGCTCGTTTCAGGTTGTTCGTTATTTAACGCTTCGTTCGCTACTCAGTGTCTTAACGGCATTGGCCATTGGTCTGCTGCTTGGACCGGTGATGATTCGCAAATTGCAAGCTCTCAAATATGGTCAAGCAGTCAGTTCATTTGCCCCAGAAAACCATGCGAAAAAAATGGGTACGCCGACCATGGGTGGCGTGCTGATCCTGCTCTCCATTGGTATTTCAACTTTACTTTGGGCTGATTTGTCTAACCCATACGTATGGATTGTACTCGGGGTAATGGTAATCTTCGGTGCTGTAGGTTGGGCGGATGACTGGATTAAAATCCGTTATAAAGACAACGCAGGGCTACCCGCGAAGAAGAAATTCTTCTGGACTTCAGTGGCATCTTTAGGTGCAGGTATTGCTTTGTATGTCATTGCAACGCAACAAACGAATCCTGTGCATACTGCCAACATGTTGGATTTGTTGATTCCATTCTTTAAAGACATCAGCATTCCACTTTCAATCATTCCCTTAGGCATTGGCTTCATTGTCTTTACTTATCTAGTAATTAATGGTGCGTCTAATGCGGTCAACTTAACCGATGGTCTTGATGGTTTGGCGATTATGCCAATTGTCTTGGTTGCAGCAGGTTTAGGTGTCTTCGCATACCTTGCCGGTGACGTGCGTTTTGCCAATTATCTGCATATTCCGTATGTGAAATATTCATCTGAATTGGTGGTGATCTGTGCCGCAATGATTGGTGCTGGTTTGGCATTCCTATGGTTTAATGCGCATCCTGCTCAAGTGTTCATGGGTGATGTAGGTGCATTATCATTGGGTGCAATGCTTGGTACGATTGCGGTGATGGTTCGTCAAGAAATCGTGTTTGCAATTATGGGCGGTGTATTTGTAGTAGAAGCTATTTCAGTCTTTCTACAAATTGGTTCGCTACGCATGCGTAATAAACGCGTGTTCTTAATGGCACCATTACACCATCACTATGAGAAAAAAGGCTGGCGCGAGACGCAAGTGGTGATCCGTTTCTGGATTATCACAATTATGCTGGTAGTTTTAGGTCTAATGACTTTAAAATTACGTTAAGCAAATAAATAAACAAAACCGGCATTTGCTCCCACATTTGCCGGTTTTTTTATTTTTAAAAATTGATTGGAGTTAAAAATGAACTTGCTGATGTGTCCGGTATGCCATGAAGCATTAAAACTCACAGAACGTACATGGCGTTGTGAAAACAATCATAGTTACGATGTCGCAAAGCAAGGTTATGTCAATTTACATGTGGTGCAGCATAAGCACAGTAAAAATCCGGGGGATACCCCAGAGTCTGTTCAAGCACGTCGTGCATTTTTAACTGCAGGGCATTACGCACCATTACAACAGGCTGTAGTTGAAAAAATCCGTGAATTGCGCATTGAGAATTTACTGGATATTGGCTGTGGTGAAGGCTATTACACCAATGCCATGCAGGCTGAGGTTTTACAGTGTGTGGGCGTAGATATTGCTAAAAATGCGGTACAGGTGGCAGCGAAGCTGAATAAAGAGGTCACTTGGGTGGTCGGAACAGGGGCAACTTTGCCGGTTTTAGATCACTCGATTGATTTGTGTACCAGTTTGTTTAGTCCTATTCCTAAAGACGAAATTTTGCGTGTGCTGAAGCCAATGGGACATTTAATGGTGGTGACGCCTGCGCCAGAACATCTTTATGCGATGCGTGAAGCTTTATTTGAGGAAGTCAAAGCGCATGAACCGCATAAATTTGTAGAGCAATTGTCAGCTGATTTTGATCTGGAAAGTGAACAAGTGGTTGAAGCAGAGATGTTGTTGTCACAGCAAGATTTAAAACATTTGATTGCAATGACACCGTATGCTTATAAGGTCAAAGCGGAACGTCGTGAAGCTTTGGAGCAGCAGGATCAATTTCCCTTGAAAGCGCAATATCAAATTTATGTGTTTAAAAAGAAATAATATGCCGATATTGCAATAAAAAATCCCTCAATTTGAGGGATTTTTTATTTTTGACTTCATTGAACTTGGTCAATTAGATGATCAAGTGCATCCGTTTTATGTTCATTACTTTGCGGTTTGCTCGGCTGCATTGGTGGAGGTGCTGTCGGTGTCGGAGCAAGATTGGTTTCCCCAGAGCTTGGTAAGTCCTCAAAGTCATTTTGAGTTGCTTTTGGCTTTGCAGCAACCGGTGCAGGACGGTAGAGGGGCTGTGCCATTGGTGGCGATGAGGTACGATCGCGTTCAGGTTGGGCTTGGTCCACTTTTACTGTATTGCGATTAATCGGATTTTTCGCATGCGTGTCTAAATGTACCCACGATTCTGGTGTGCCTTTGAGTGAATTGGCCATAAAATCAGACCAAATCGGTAAGGCTGCAACACCACCATACTCACGACGACCTAAAGTAGAGGGTTGGTCAAAACCGACCCAAGTCACGGTCACTAATTTGCCATTGAAGCCTGCAAACCATGCATCTTTGGCGTCATTGGTGGTTCCTGTTTTACCGCCTAAATCACCACGGCCAATTCTCAACGCGGCACGACCTGTACCGTGTTGAATCACATCACGTAAAATATTGGCCATATCGAACGCAGAGCTGGATTTTAAAATGCGTTGTGCTTGACGGTAATTGGCAGATTCAGCATCGACTTTGATTTTTTTGACTTGATCTACGTTTTGATTGGTGACTTCAATGACTTCATCATCCGGCGTGGTGGTTTCTGTCGATCCAACTTCATTCTTTTGATTAATACATTTGATGCAGGCATATTCAGGATTGGATTGATAGATTACTTTGCCATAAGCATCTTCAATGCGGCTGATAAAATGTGGCTGAATACGATAGCCGCCATTGGCAAAAGTGGAATAACCGGTTGCCATTTGAATTGGTAAGACTTGTGGTGTACCAAGGGCAATCGTGTAGTTACGTGGGATCTGATTTTCTTGTAAACCAAAGTCCATAAATAATTGGCGCGTACGCTCAATCCCGACTGTTTGTAATAAACGCACTGAAACAGTATTTCGAGATAAATACAAGGCGCGACGTAAAGGAATCATGCCTAAATAGCGGCCATCAGAGTTTCTAGGTGACCATTTCCCAATGCTAATTGGGCTGTCATTCACCATGGTATATGGTGTCATGCCGCGTTCAAGAGCCAGTGCATAAACAAAAGGTTTAATGGTTGAACCGGGTTGACGCCAGCCCTGTAATGCGCGGTTAAATTTAGATTGATAGAAGTTATAGCCGCCGACAATGGCTTCAATCCCACCATTATTTGGATTTAGTGCGATCAGCTGACCCTGTACTTTGGGAATTTGTACCAAGGCCCAAGAGCTTTTATCGGCATTTGGACGTAGACGGATAATATCTTTGATTTTAACAATTTGCGATGCATTACTTGGTGAATTACCTACACTATTGGCATTGCGATAGGGACGTGCCCAAGATAAACCCGACCATGGAACAGTCACCGTACTGCCATCTTGCATTAACGCTTCAATGCTATTTTTATTCACTTTGGTGACTTCGGCAGGATAGGTATTGGCATAGGCCATGAAATTTTTTAAAGGCTCATCATGAGCTTCTGCACCACGCCAACCATGGCGACGGTCATATGCTTCTAAGCCTTCTTGTACTGCTTGTTCCGCATAGCTCTGACGCTGACTATTAATAGTGGTATAAACCTTATAGCCTGAGTCTACCGCTTGCTCACCAAAATTCTCGACGAGTTCAGAGCGAACCATTTCGCCGACATAGGGGAATTTATTGCTAATACCGCGATCTGGCATATCAAGGTTAATCGGTTCAGCAATGGCTTTTTGATATTCAGACTGATTGATATAACCCAACTGTAACATACGACCTAAAATCCAATTACGGCGTTCAAGTGCACGTTTTGGATTGGCAACAGGATTGTATTTTGATGGTGCTTTGGGTAAGCCTGAAATCATAGCCATTTGTGCCAAACTCAGGTCTTGCAAACTCTTGTTATAATAAATCTTAGCTGCTGCTGCGATGCCGTAAGCATTTTTACCTAAGAAAATTTTATTAACGTATAAAGTTAAAATGTCTTCTTTACTGAGGTTTTGTTCAATTTTTCTTGCCAAGAAAACTTCGGTTAATTTTCGTTTTAACGTACGTTCAGGTGTTAAATAATAGTTTTTGGCCACCTGCATAGTAATGGTTGAACCACCGGTTTGCACATCAGAGCCAGTGATACTCTCACTTACAGCACGGCCCAGTCCTTTAAAACTGATCCCGCTATGTTCAAAAAATGACGAGTCCTCAGCTGCCAGAAAGCCATGGATAAAATGTGCCGGAATTTGATCGTATTCAACAGGCACAGAAAGTTTGCCGCCATATTCTGCAATCAGCTCATTATCAGCACTATAAACCTGTAGTGGTTTTAATAAGGGTGCCTTTTTTAATATGGACATTTCAGGCAAAGACGGGGCAATATAGAGATACATGCCATAGAAACCCATTGGAATTGCGACCAATACAATAATAATGATCAAAAAAAATGGATGAACAAGGCCTGAACAAGATAGCTTTTTCATAACAAGTAAGTTTTAATAAGAGCTAATGGCAAACTAATTGGTGGTCAGTATATCCTTTCGATATACGGATTGTTAGATGAGTTATTGTATCTGTAGAAAATTATAGACCAATACTAATTAGTGGGTTACTTTTTTTGGGGATAAAAAAATAATAGGAATTATATTGTGCTCAGGTTATATCGTAAGCCAAATAAGGGGTTAATAGGAGTAGATATTAGTTCGACTTCTGTTAAAGTTTTGGAACTTTCTGTAAAGAGTGGACGGTATTGGGTTGAAAGCTATGCTTTGGTCCCGCTACCAGAAGGAAGTGTGGTTGAAAAGAACATATTAAATCCAGAAGCTGTAGGTGACTGTTTAGAGCGCGCAATTAATTTGGCCAATACGCAGACATCGAATGCAGCTTTGGCGGTTCCAACTTCGATGGTGATTACCAAAATCATCGAGATGGACGCAGATATGAACGATGATGAACGTGAAATTCAGATTCGTGATGATGCTGAGCAATATATTCCGTTCCCACTTGATGAAGCGAGCCTTGATTTTGAGGTCTTGCCGGATCGTTTATCCAATCCAAACCGTGTCAATGTGCTGCTTGTTGCAACACGAATTGAAAATGTCGAGGCGCGTGCTGAAGTTTTACAGCTTGCAGGCCTGACACCGAAAATTGGTGATGTAGAAAGCTTTGCTTTGGAAAATGCATTTAAAGTATTTTCAGATACCCTACCTATGGGGGTCAATACGGTCGGGATCTTAGATATTGGTCACAGCATGACGACATTATCGGTTATGCAAAATAATAAAGTGATCTATACCCGTGAGCAGGTGTTTGGCGGGAAACAACTGACTCAAGAAATTCAAAATCGTTATGCACTTTCTTTTGAAGAAGCCGGTCGTGCCAAGAAAACTCGTGCCTTGCCAGATGATTATGATGTTGAAGTGCTTGAACCTTTCTTGGAAGCCGTAGTGCAACAGGCTGCGCGTTCATTGCAATTCTTTTTCTCATCATCGCAGTTTAATGAAATTGATCATATTTTATTGGCTGGGGGGAATGCCAACATTCCGGGGCTTGCGAAACTTCTGCAACAAAAATTGGGCTATCGCGTGACCATTGCCAATCCATTTTTACAAATGGGTTTTTCACCTCAAATTGATATTAAAAAAATTGAAAATGATGCTTCATCACTCATGGTGGCATGCGGTCTAGCATTGAGGAGTTTTGATTAATGGCAAAAATTAACTTGCTCCCTTGGCGTGATGAGCTAAGAGAGAAACGAAAAAAAGAATTTATTGCACTTTGCATTGGGGCATTTTTAGTTGGGGCACTTGGGGTGGGGTCGACATGGTTCTATTATGACCATAAATTACAAGATCAAGAGCAAGCGAATCAATTAATTATTAGTCATAACCAAAACTTAGATGTGCAGCTTAAATCGCTTGATGGTTTGCAAGAACAGCGGAATGCCATTATTGAACGGATGAAGTTGATTCAAGGCTTACAAAGTCAGCGTCCAATTGCAGTACATTTAATTGATGAATTGGTCCGTGTAACACCATCTAATATGTACATCACAAAATTTGATCGTAGCGCAGATAAATTCACTATTGAAGGGCGTGCAGAAAGTCCAAACACGGTGGCTGAATTGTTGCGTAATTTAGAGGCTTCACCTTGGTATCGCAATGCATTCATGAGTTCGTTCTTGGTTGCTGAAGAGAAAAAAGATAAAGCACCGAGTTCTGTGGTTCCACGTGTTGAAGAAACTTATGGCTCATTTATTGTGACCGCAGATTTAGACCAGATTGCGCAGCCTACAATCAATGATCCTGCTGCAAATCTAGGACCGGCGGCATCAGCAGCACAAACTTCTGATACGCAAGCTGCTGCAACGCCAACGACGGAGGCTGCAAAATGAGTCGTGATGAATTTGAACAATTAAATCAAGATGCTGTCGTCGTGCCTAAAAAGAAAATGACACTTGAAAAGTTCATGCAGCAGTTTAATACCTTAGATCCAAATAACTATGGCAGTTGGCCATTGTCGGTCAAAATTACCTGTTGGATCTTTATTATTATTCTTGTGGCGATTTTGGGTTATTTTTTAGCGATTAAAAATAAGATTGATGCAATTTCCAATGCCAATGCGCAAGAACAAAATTTATTAAATGAATTTCGTGAAAAAGATTCAAAACTGCGTAACTTGAAGCAATATGAAATGCAATTGCAAGATATGGAAGCGCGTTTTAATCAGCAATTGGAACAATTACCGAAAGAAACTGAAATTCCGGGCTTGGTTGAAGACATTAACCTGACTGGTGTGAATTCAGGGTTGAAATTTAAAATTATTCGACTTGAACCAGAAGTGAAACAAGAATTCTTTATTGAACAGCCGATCAGTATTGAGGCAACAGGGGATTATCATGCCTTTGGTTCATTTGTCAGTGGTATCGCCGGTCTATCGCGTATTGTGACTTTGCATAATTTCAAAATTACTGCGACAGCAAATAAAGAAAAAAATTCAGATATTCCAAAAGTCGATTATGTATTAAATGCAAAAACATATCGTTATGTTGGAAATACTGAAAATAGTACTGATGGTAAAGATTCAGTGAAAAAAAATACAAAGAAAAGTAAGGGAGCAAAGTAATGAAAAAAACTAATATTACATGTGCTCTACTTGCAGTCTTCTTATTAGCAGGTTGTGAGTCACGTATTGATGTCGTAAATCAGGAACTGGCCAATATTCGAAATCAGGCACCGATGGCGATTGAGCCAGCGCCAGATTTTGTACCGGTTGAGACCTTTAATTATGCTGCGCATTCATTAAAGAGTCCGTTTTTACCAAGTTCGCTCGCGGCAGAACTGAAAATTATGGCGGGTAAACGCGTTTATCCGAACTTGAATCGTCAGCCACAACCTTTGGAAAGCTATGCCCTTGAAACCTTAAATATGAAAGGCAGCATGCGTAATCAATCAGGTCAGACTTTGGCCTTAATTCAAACACCAGATGGTGAGGTTGAGCGTATTCAACGTGGCAGTTATATGGGGCTGAATCATGGTCGTGTGGTCAATATTACCCCGACACAAATTGATTTGATTGAGATTATTCCAGATGGTCGAGAAGGGTATGTCGAACGTCCGAGAAGTCTCATTTTAATTGGGCCAGCGCCATAAGCTTAAAGGAATAAAAAATGAAAAATACTGTACAAGATTTTATTTTTGGGGATGGCAATACAATGAAGCAGGTGTTTCGTCAGTTTTCGATGGGTGCTGTTGCAATGGCGATGATGCAAGTTGCCAGTGCACAGGTCAGTGTAACCAATATTGTGCCGATGCAGATTCCAGGTCAGGGAACTGAAATTCGGGTGATGTTTAATGGTTTACCACCACAACCACAGGCATACCAGTTGGATCAACCTTCACGTTTGGTGTTGGATTTTGATAAAGCACAGCAAAATTTAAAGCAAAGTTCAATTGCTGTCGCAACCGCTGAAGCAAGTTCAGTGGATGTAACTTCAGATGCACAGCGTGCACGTTTGACTGTAAACTTGGCCAATGCAGGTGCATTTACCACACGTGTTGAAGGCAATACCTTTATTTTAAAAATCAATTCAGCACAAGCTGCGAGTGTTGCTGAACCAGTTGCTCAGCGTCAGCAACAAGGGATTTCAAATATTGGTTTCCATCGTGGGTCGAATGGTGAAGGCCAAGTGGTTGTTGATTTACTGGGTGGAAATACCCCTATTGATGTGCAACAACAAGGCAGTAAAATTGTTATTCGTACATTAGGAAATAAAATTCCTACACATTTGACACGCCGTTTAAATGTGAATGACTTTGCAACGCCTGTATCAACCGTAGATGCACATAATGATGGCGGTAATGGGACTATTACCATTCAATCTTCAGGCAGCTATGAGTACATGGCGTATCAATCGGACAATAAGTTGACGGTTAGTCTGAAGCGTCCAGAAGATAAAAATCCATTACGTCCAAAAGCAGCCAATCATTACACGGGTAAAAAAATCTCTTTAGATTTTCAGGATATTGAAGTTCGTCGTGTCTTGCAGTTATTGGCAGATTTTACTGAAATCAATATGGTTGCGGCTGATACCGTCCAAGGCAATATTACCCTGCGTTTAAAAGATGTGCCTTGGGATCAAGCATTGGATATTGTGTTAAAAACCAAAAACTTGGATAAACGTCGTAACGGTAATGTGATTTGGATTGCACCAGTTTCTGAGCTGATTAAAGCGGAAGATGATGAAGCGAAAGCAATTGCACAGCGAATAAAATTAGCACCAATTCAAACGGAATATATTCAACTGAGTTATGCGAAATCTTCAGATATTTTAAAATTATTAGAAGATTCCCGAGATGGAAAAGGGGCAGAGTCAAATGGTACAGCAGGAGGTACATCACTTGCATTAGAAAGTGTACTGAGCCCAAGAGGTAGTGTTGTTTCTGATAATAGGACAAATACACTTATTGTTAATGATACATCTGAGAATATTGATAAAGTTCGTAAGATGATTGATCTATTAGATGTTGCTGTGAAGCAGGTTATGGTTGAAACAAGAATTGTGACTGCTCAAACAGAGTTCTCGAGAGAGCTTGGTGTTAATTGGGGTATACAGCGTAATAATCCAAGTTTAAGTGCGGGTGCTAATGGATCAAATGTTTGGGGGGGAGATTATTCTCCAAAGTTGGATTTAGCGGTAGATTTGGGGACGGCATCGGCAGGAAACTTTAGTTTTGGGTTGCTTAAAATTTCAGATTTTATGCTTGATCTACAACTTACAGCTTTACAAACGGATGGTCATGGTGAAGTTTTAGCAGCGCCTAAAGTTTTAACGGGAGATAAGCAAAAAGCAACAATTTTGAGGGGAGATCAAATTCCTTATCAAAGCTGGAGTGCTGAGGGCGGTACGACAACGAGTTTTGTTGATGCGAATCTGAAACTGGAAGTGACTCCAAGTATTACACCTGATGGGAAAGTACAAATGGATCTAAAAGTTAACAAGGATACTGTTGGTCGATTAACAGCAGCTGGCTATTTAATTAATACCAATAAACTTGAGACTAATGTTTTAGTCGGTGATGGTGAAACAGTAGTCCTTGGTGGTATTTTTGATGACATTCAACAAAACCAGTATACCAAAGTCCCTTTTTTAGGAGATTTGCCAGTTGTTGGAAACTTATTTAAAAATAATGTGAAAACTAGTGCACAGACAGAACTCCTGATTTTTGTTACACCACGAATTGTTAATGACAGTGTTACCAGAAATCATTAATATATTTTCAATTTAACAAAAGAAATAGGTGACTCCTTGCCAAGCAAAGAGTTTGAAACCCTACCAAATATTTATTTGGTAGGGCCAATGGGGGCAGGAAAAACAACTGTAGGACGACATTTAGCAGAGTTGTTAGGACGTGAATTTCTTGACAGTGATCATGAAATAGAACGTAAAACAGGTGCAACGATTCCTTGGATTTTTGAAAAAGAAGGGGAAGTTGGTTTTCGAAGTCGTGAAACGAATGTAATTGATGAGTTAACTGCAAAAAAGCAGCTGGTGCTTGCCACTGGTGGTGGTGCGGTCACTCAGGCTCCCAATCGTGAATTTTTAAAACAACGGGGTATTGTTGTTTATCTCTATACGCCAGTTGAGATTCAGCTTCAACGGACCTATCGCGACAAAAATCGTCCACTTCTTCAAGTCGAAAATCCTGAACAGAAGCTTCGAGATTTATTGGCTGTACGTGATCCACTTTATCGTGAAGTAGCACATCATATTATTGAAACAAATCAAGGTGCTGCACGCGATCTTGCACAAAAAATTTTTAATTTGATTATTTCACAACATACATCTCGGTAGAAAAACGGTTAATTTCATGCAAACTTTACATGTTGAACTTGGTGAACGTCGTTACCCCATTTTTATTGGCAGTGATTTAAACCCAGAAAGCTTACTTGAACCTTATATTCACGGTAAGCAGGTGATGATCGTATCAAATACAACAGTCGCACCTTTGTATTTACAGCATTATGTACGTGCTATTGAGGGTTTGGGTAAAACCGTTGCGACATGTATTTTGCCCGATGGTGAAAAATTCAAAAACAGTGAACACCTAAATCTAATTTTTGATGCATTGCTTGAGTCCGGTTTTAACCGCGATTGCACCGTACTTGCCTTGGGTGGTGGAGTGATTGGAGATATGGCCGGTTTTGCATCGGCATGTTTCCAGCGCGGTGTGTATTTTATTCAAGTTCCAACGACTTTACTCTCGCAAGTGGATTCGAGCGTTGGAGGGAAAACAGGGATTAACCATCCACTGGGTAAAAATATGATTGGTGCTTTCCAACAACCCCAAGTGGTATTGGCGGATATGGCACAGTTAAAAACCTTACCTCCACGTGAACTTTCTGCTGGTTTAGCCGAAGTGATTAAGTATGCACTTTTAGGCGATGTAGAGTTTTTAACTTGGCTTGAACAGCATATGGACGCTTTGGTTGCAGGCGATGCCACATTATTGGCTGAGGCAGTTTACCGTTCATGTGCGCATAAAGCCCGGATTGTCGCGAATGATGAAAAAGAACAAGGTGAACGTGCATTACTGAACTTGGGTCATACTTTTGGTCATGCGATTGAGTCTTATCTGGGCTATGGCGTATGGCTGCATGGTGAAGCAGTTGCAACAGGGATGGTGATGGCAGCTGATTTATCGCAGCGCATGGGCTGGATTTCTGTAGCAGATCTAGAGCGTACAAAAAAAATCATTTTACGTGCGCAATTACCGATTGTTTGTCCTAAAATTCCGCTAGAAGAATTTTTAGCGTATATGGCTCATGATAAAAAAGTATTGAATGGGCAATTACGTTTGGTTCTGATGAAATCATTGGGTCAAGCCATCATTACCAAAGAGTTTGATCTTGAGTTAATGAAACAAGCAATTTTGGCAAATCAGGCATAAGCAGGTACGACATGACAGCGCAGCAGTCACAATGGCAAAAGATTCATCACTATCTTTGGTTGGTGGGTGGAGTCGTATGTTTGTTCGCTGCGCTGGTGTTTTGGGCCATGACGGATACCAAAGAATTGGTCGAAGTCGAAAAACAGGCTGAAACTGAGGTCGATTTACAAATTCAGCCGGAAAAAGTCGCAACAATGTCCCATCTTGGTGCATTAAGTGAAGAAGTTCGACCTCTAGATATGACCACGCGAGTGGTGGCGACAGCGCAGCATGAACCTGAATTTCGTGGCACAAAGTTTGTGAATGAAGTATCGAAGCAATATGGTATTGAATTATTTCGTGTTGCTGAAGAAGATATTTTGAAAAGTTTTCTGCGCAAGCAGCCTGCACGCAATCAATTTATTTATTTACGTCTTTCTGGTGATGATCATCCAGAACAATATGTAATTTTAACCGGGCCGTATAAATCACAAAATGAAGCCAAAACTGCATTGGCAGAGTTAAATATTGTACTGCCTGCATCGGTTCAACCGGCTGTAGTTGAGTTTAAGCAATATCAAACTTATGTGAATGATTTAGGGACAGAGGAGACCTCCTCAAATCAAAAAATATATACCGTAAAATTAAAGTCGGTTCCTCTACCGAAAGTGGATGAAGCACAGATGGCAGCCCGCAAAGCCGCAGAACGCCAAGCTGCTGTAGCTTCAACCCAATCAACCACCAGTACCACGGTGACGCGCCGTGATGCGTCAGGTAATGTGGTGGATGTGCAAAAATCACAAAGCAGTGTTGATGCACCACGTCAGAAACCGACACCAGTTGAACAGGAAGTTACGGACCCTTTTAATTAGAACGCATCATTAGAACTAAAATAGCGCAAGTTTTATGTTAAATATAAATTAAATGCACCTTTAGAGTGCATAAATGCCATTAAATTGTATCCAAAAAAGCAGCACAACATAAAAATATTTGAAAATAGATGGCTTCAAAGAAAATGCATTAAGTTGGCATATAAATTGCTTAATTGGTGCAAGTATTGAACTTTTCTCCCTATTTTGGCGCGAAAAGGATTCGATAAAAGTGCGAAGTCATTAATCCAGTTGTTTTCCCTGATCTGAACTGCAAAAGCAGAAAAATTGACTTTTTATTTATGCATGAAAGATAAAATCAGTTTATCTTAAAGGTGTGAATAAAAAATATTTTGCTCGACAGAACAATTCATGAGAGTAAGTTAAGACCAATCGCAATAAAAAATTAGTTTGTTCAGTGCTCAAAAGAGCTGTAAAGAAAAGAAGGGTACGCTATGCACATGTCATCGCCTAATACTGTAGCTCCCGCTCAAGGTTTATACCAACCGGATGAGTTTAAAGATAACTGTGGTTTCGGCCTCATCGCCCATATGCAGGGTGATGCCAGTCATGATTTGGTCAAAACCGCAATGCATAGTTTAAGTTGTATGACCCACCGGGGGGGGATTGCCGCAGATGGCAAAACTGGCGACGGCTGTGGTTTATTACTGGCTATGCCCAAAGAATTTTTCCGTGAAGAAGCGAAGAAACTCAGTGACATTACACTGAGCGAAATCTTTGCGGTCGGTACGGTATTTTTAAATCTCGACCCTGCATTAGCTGCACATGCCAAACAAATTTTAAGCAAAGAAATTGAAGAAGAAGGCTGTAAAGTATTGGGTTGGCGTGTTGTACCCACCAATAATGATGCACTGGGTTCGATTGCAATGCAGTCTTTGCCGGCATTTGAACAAATTGTCGTGAACTGCCCAATGGGGGTGTCAGAGGTCGAGTTTAACCGTAAGTTAGTGATGGCACGTCGCCGTGCGGAACAACAATTGACAGCCGATCCTTATTTCTATGTCACTACCTTATGCTCAACGGTAATCAGCTATAAAGGCTTGATGATGCCTGCTTATATTGCAGAGTTCTATACCGACCTTGCGGATGAGCGTTTAAAGTCACACATTGTGGTGTTCCACCAACGTTTTTCAACCAATACTTTGCCACGTTGGCCATTGGCACAGCCATTCCGTTACTTAGCGCATAATGGTGAAATCAATACCATTACCGCGAACCGTAACTGGGCAGTAGCACGTACACCAAAATTTGAAAACCCATTACTTCCGGGTCTGACTGAACTGAATCCAATTGTGAATCGTACCGGTTCGGATTCTTCAAGTTTGGACAATATGCTGGAAATCCTCGTCGGTGGTGGTATGGACTTGTTCCGTGCCCTACGCATGTTGGTTCCGCCAGCGTGGCAAAACGTGGAAACTTTAGATGCCGATTTACGTGCTTTCTATGAATTTAACTCAAAACACATGGAAGCTTGGGATGGCCCTGCCGGTCTGGTGATTCAGGATGGCCGCCATGCCATCTGTATGCTCGATCGTAACGGTTTACGTCCTGCGCGTTGGGTGATTACCAAAAATGGCTACATCACTTTGGCATCAGAAATTGGCGTTTGGGGTTATGAACCTGAAGATGTGGTGTCTAAAGGTCGTGTCGGTCCGGGTCAAATCCTCGTGATCGATACCTTCACCGGTAAAATGCTCGATACCCAAGATGTCAGCAATCACTTAAAACGTATGCGTCCGTACCGTCAATGGTTACGCGAAAATTCAGTACGCGTACAAGGTAGCCCAGAGCTTGAAGAATATTTATGTGATCAAGGCTTAAAAGGCGATGACCTGAAAGCGTCACAAAAAATGTTCATGGTGACTTTTGAAGAACGTGATCAATTGCTGCGTCCAATCGCTGAAAGCGGTCAGGAAGCTGTGGGTTCAATGGGGGATGATACTCCAATGGCGGTCTTGTCCCGTCAAGTCCGTCATGTATCGGACTATTTCCGTCAACAGTTTGCGCAGGTAACCAATCCGCCAATTG
The DNA here is from genome assembly GCF_050285345.1 of Acinetobacter sp. Classification (GTDB taxonomy): domain Bacteria; phylum Pseudomonadota; class Gammaproteobacteria; order Pseudomonadales; family Moraxellaceae; genus Acinetobacter. Next base: position 7,414 of record NZ_JBLZXR010000026.1, on the reverse strand, counting down.
ACCCATTACGTGAGTCGATCGTGATGTCTTTAGAGACTTGTTTGGGGCGTGAGCAAAACGTCTTTGAGCAAGGGCCTGAACATGCTGACCGCCTGATCATCTCAAGTCCAGTACTGTCAAATTCAAAAATGCACCAAATTCGTACCCTCGGTCGTAAAGGCTACGAGATTGCAGACATCGATTTGAACTATGCGGAAGAGGAAGGCTTAGAAGCAGCGATTGCGCGTATCTGTATTGAAGCCGCACAAGCGATTCGTGATGGCAAAACCTTGTTGGTCTTGTCTGATAAGAAAATCCGTCAAGGTTTCTTACCAGCAAATGCCTTGATGGCAACTGGTGCGGTGCATCACCACCTCATCAACGTCGGCCTACGTACCGATGCCAACATTATTGTCGAAACCGGTCTGGCACGTGATGCACATCAATTTGCGGTGATTCTTGGTTTTGGTGCGACTGCGATTTATCCATACCTTGCTTATGATGTGCTCAATGACCTGATTGCCAAAGGCGAATTATTGGGTGACCCTATTCATGCGCAAGCGAATTTCCGTAAAGGGATTGAGAAAGGCTTACTCAAAGTACTTTCGAAAATGGGGATCTCAACTGTTGCCTCTTACCGTGGCGGTCAGCTGTTTGAAGCGGTGGGGTTGTCGGACGAAGTGGTGGCAAAATGCTTCACTGGCGTACCAAGCCGTATTCAAGGTGCAACATTCAATGACCTTGAAAATGATTTGAAAAAATTGGCAGATTTGGCTTGGAAATCACGTAAGCCAATCGATCAAGGTGGAATGCTGAAATTCGTTTTTGGTAAGGAATATCACGCATTTAACCCAGATGTGATCAATGCGCTGCATAAGTCCGTTCGTTCAGGCAACTATGCAGATTTTAAAGAATATGCCGAATTGGTCAATCACCGTCCAATTGCCACAATTCGTGATTTATTCAAACTAAAAACGGACAATTCAATTGCACTGGATCAAGTGGAATCCATCGAAGAAATTCTGCCACGCTTTGATTCAGCAGGCATGTCTTTGGGCGCATTATCTCCTGAAGCGCATGAAGCGATTGCGATTGCCATGAATACCATTGGTGGCCGTTCGAACTCGGGTGAGGGTGGTGAAGACCCAGCGCGTTACGGCACAATTCGTAATTCGAAAATCAAACAAATTGCATCAGGCCGTTTTGGTGTCACCCCTGCCTATTTAACCTCTGCAGAAGTGCTACAAATTAAAGTGGCGCAGGGTGCAAAACCGGGTGAAGGTGGTCAGTTGCCGGGCGGTAAAGTGAACGGCTTAATTGCACGTTTACGTTACTCTGTGCCGGGTGTGACATTGATTTCTCCACCGCCGCATCACGATATCTATTCCATTGAAGATTTATCACAGTTAATTTTCGATTTAAAACAGGTTAACCCACAGGCAATGGTGTCTGTGAAACTGGTTTCTGAGCCGGGTGTGGGTACGATTGCGGCAGGTGTCGCAAAAGCATATGCCGACTTCATTACCATTTCCGGTTATGACGGTGGTACAGCGGCTTCTCCACTGTCTTCAATTCACCATGCAGGTTCGCCGTGGGAACTCGGTTTGAGCGAGGCGCATCAAGCGCTACGTGTCAATGACCTGCGTGGCAAAGTGCGCGTACAAACCGATGGTGGTTTGAAAACCGGTCTAGATGTGGTGAAAGCTGCGATTCTTGGGGCTGAAAGCTTTGGTTTTGGTTCTACCCCGATGATTGCATTAGGCTGTAAATACCTGCGTATTTGCCATTTAAATAACTGTGCGACTGGTGTGGCAACACAGCAGGATCATTTACGTCAGGAACATTATATTGGTGAGCCTGAAATGCTGATCAACTTCTTCCATTTTATGGCAGAAGAAACCCGTGAATGGTTGGCAGCACTCGGTGTTGCTCGTCTAAAAGACCTGATTGGTCGTACCGATTTGCTGGAAATCCTGCCGGGTGAAACGGATAAGCATGCACACCTTGACCTTAGTGCATTGCTTGAGTCTCATCCATCGGCTGAAGGTAAAGCCCAGTACTGTGAAGTACAAGGCAATGCACCATTTGATAAAGGCTTATTGGCTGAGAAAATGGTGGCGGAAATGCTGCCTGCGATTGAAGCAGGAACAGGTGGTGAGTATGCTTTCAGCATTGGCAATTGTGACCGTTCAATTGGCGCGCGTATTTCAGGTGAGATTGCTAAACGTTATGGCAACCTCAGTATGGAGGCGCACCCAGTGAAAATGAATTTAACCGGTACTGCGGGTCAGTCCTTAGGTGTTTGGAATGCCGGTGGTCTACACATCAGCCTTGAAGGTGATGCAAATGACTATGTGGGTAAAGGCATGGCCGGTGGTCGTATTTCGATTTTCCCACCTAAAGGTTCACCGTTCCAAACGCAAAACACCGCGATCATTGGGAATACCTGTCTGTACGGTGCAACAGGCGGTAAGCTCTTTGCGGCAGGGACAGCAGGTGAACGTTTTGCGGTGCGTAACTCTGGCGCATTTGCGGTGATTGAAGGTGCAGGCGACCATTGCTGTGAATACATGACAGGCGGTATTGTGACGGTACTTGGTAAAGTCGGTCATAACTTCGGTGCAGGGATGACCGGTGGTTTTGCTTATGTACTCGACCTAGACAATGACTTTGTGGACCATTACAACCATGAGCTAATTGAGTTAAATCGTATCTCGACAGAAGCGATGGAAGAACACAAAGAGTTCTTGTGCCGCATCTTAGATGAACATATTAAAGAAACCGGTAGTGCTTGGGCGTACAAGATCCGTCATGAGTTTGATTTCTACAGTCGCAAATTCTGGCTGGTGAAACCCAAAGCTGCGAATTTGCAGACTTTGCTAAAAACAACTCAAGCTGATCCACAATAATTCCACGACGAACAGATTTAATAGGCAGGTGTAAGTGAAAACAGCTTACACCGACCCACGGAGAGAGACATGGCAGAGCGCCTAAATAATGACTTTCAGTTTTTGGATGTAGCACGCCAAGATCCAGAGAAAAAAGATCTCGTTGTCCGCAAAGCAGAATTTGTGGAAATTTATAAACCGTTTACAGCTGAAGTTGCAAAGAACCAAACCCACCGCTGTTTGGGCTGTGGTAACCCGTATTGTGAATGGAAATGTCCGGTACATAACTACATTCCCAACTGGTTAAAATTAATTACAGAAGGTCGCATTTTCCAAGCGGCTGAACTGTGTCACCAAACCAACACCTTGCCTGAAGTCTGTGGTCGTGTTTGCCCGCAAGACCGTTTATGTGAAGGGGCGTGTACGCTAAATGATGGCTTCGGCGCGGTGACCATTGGTAATGCTGAAAAATACATTAACGACACCGCCTTTGCTCTTGGCTGGCGTCCAGATATGTCACACGTCAAGTGGACCGATAAAAAAGTCGCGATTATTGGTGCAGGCCCTGCGGGTTTGGGCTGTGCAGACATTTTGGTGCGTAACGGGGTAAAACCGGTGGTCTTTGATAAGCGCCCTGAAATTGGTGGCCTTCTGACCTTTGGTATTCCTGAATTTAAGATGGAAAAGGACGTGATGAAACGCCGCCGTGAAATTTTCACCGGTATGGGGGTGGAATTCCGTTTAAATACCGAAATTGGTACAGATGTGACGATTGATCAATTACTGGCAGACTACGATGCGGTATTCATGGGCATGGGAACCTATACCTACATGAAAGGTGGTTTTGCCGGTGAAGATCTTAATGGTGTGTACGATGCTTTGGATTATTTGATTGCCAATGTTAACCGTACCCAAGGCTGGGAAAAAGATCCTGCTGAATACATCAGTCTGGAAGGCAAAAAAGTCATTGTGCTGGGTGGTGGTGATACTGCGATGGACTGTAACCGGACGTCGATTCGTCAAGGTGCTGAATCTGTAGTGTGTGCTTACCGCCGTGATGAAGAAAACATGCCGGGTTCACGCCGCGAAGTGAAAAATGCACGTGAAGAAGGAGTGGATTTCCAATTTAACCGTCAGCCGATCGAAATTGTCGGTGAAAATGGCAAAGTCACAGGCGTTAAAGTGGTCACCACACAATTGGGTGAGCCTGATAGTCGTGGTCGTCGTAGCCCTGAGCCGGTTCCGGGTTCAGAAGAAATTCTAGCGGCAGATGCCGTGTTACTTGCATTTGGTTTCCGTACCAGCCCAGCCGATTGGTTTACAACATCAAGTATCAATATGGATGGTTCAGGTCGCGTGATTGCTGCGGAACAGCAAGAATTCAAATTCCAAACCTCGAATCCGAAAATTTTCGCCGGCGGTGATATGGTGTGTGGTTCAGACTTGGTCGTCACCGCGATTTGGGAAGGTCGCCAAGCCGCTGAAGGGATCTTGGATTATTTAGATGTTTAAGCCCTGAAAAATTAGTAATCCAATTAGATTGATTCAAAACTCGCTGCGGCGGGTTTTTTTATTGACCAAGATTTTGCCTGAAATGATAAGGATGCGGCATGAACAGATAAATTCGAACCCAAAGTGTCTGACAGCCGTTAAAAATGGCTCAATATGCAAATGCACTTAGGTATTTTGCCATGTGTGGTATGAAATTTAGCCGACATACTGCGATCATGAACCAAATCTTAGGAAGCGACCATGACGCAAGTGACGACACAAAAAGCATATCTACATCGTCCTCAAGCCATCGGCATTACGGTACGTAGACTGCAATTTAATCCCAAAGCCATTCGACGCCATTACTTTGCCAACTCACCCGTAATGTCACATTTACTCACGGCATTGTCCTCGACCTTTCCCATTGGTGAGCAATTTTTTGTGCATAGCGTGCGCAATGTGCGTGACAAAGTAACGGATAAAAAACTGCAAGCCGAGATCGCAGCCTTTATTGGGCAGGAGGCGATGCATTCCAAAGCGCATGCGGAATTTAATGATGCATGGCGACGTGATGATTACAACTTAGACCGCTTTCAGGCTTGGCTAGCACGCAAGAACAGCTATGTAAAAAGTCTGCACCCCAAAATTCAACTGGCAATCACTTGTGCTTTTGAGCATTTTACCGCTTTACTTGGGGGCTATATTTTGCGCCACCCCGAAGTGCTGAGTACTTTGGATGATGATGCCATCAAACTTTGGGTCTGGCATGCGCTTGAAGAAATTGAACATCGCGCGGTAGCCTTTGATGTTTATCAACATATTTATGGGGATGACAAAATCCGTCGCATAATGATGCGCAGTGTCACCACAGGATTTGCCAGTCTCACGTTTTATTCTGCAACTAAGCTATTTATGCAGGACAAGAAAAAGAGCTTGCCGAAAATAGGCGGCAATCTGTTTGGTTTTTATCTTTTGGGCAAAATGTTGATACAGCTCGCTCCTGAATATTTAGCCTATTATAAAGCGGAGTTTCATCCGACTGAAATTGACTATAGCAATCTGGTGGCCTATTGGAAAAAGCGTCTTGCAGAGGATTATCAGGTTGAGAGTTTTCAGCAGCAGCCCCCAGCCGTGCTCTATAGCTAAACAACTGCCCTTATCAAAGGGCATTTTTTATGCGTGCGCTGTAATTTAAAGGAAGTGAGCAGTCACAAAGAAAATACACAAGAAATATGAAAAATAGGGGTAGAATGACTTTATTTGAACAATTACAAATAAATACTTGAGGTTAAGGGTTATGAATTCAATCAAAAAAAGTATGCTGACTGTGGCACTCGTGAGCACATTAACACTCAGTGGTTGTGGCTATAACACCCTACAAGTCAAAGATGAAGCGGTGACTGCTGCTTGGTCTGAAGTGCAAAACCAATACCAGCGTCGTGCCGATTTGGTGCCTAACCTTGTTAATGTGGTGAAAGGCTATGCCAAACACGAAGAACAAGTACTGACCGAAGTCACTCAAGCGCGTGCCAATGTCGCAGGCTTAAAAGTGGATAAAGAAGTGCTAGAAGACCCTGCCTTGTTCCAAAAATATCAAGAAGCGCAAGCGCAGATGACCAGTGCACTTTCACGTTTAATAGCTGTTTCTGAAAATTATCCAGACTTAAAAGCCAATGAGCAATTCCGTGATTTACAGGTTCAGTTAGAAGGCACTGAAAACCGTATTGCGGTGGCACGTAATCGTTACATTACCACGGTACAAGACTTTAATGGCTATGCACGTCAGTTCCCGCAAGTGATGACGGCTAAAGTCATCGGTATGGATACCAAGCCTAACTTTAGCGCAGAGCAAAGTGCGCAAACTGCACCGAAAGTTGATTTTAATTAATCATATTCGTAGCGGGCTGAGGGAATGCTGATGGTTAGATCTCAAAAGAATGCTTTATGGCGACAAATATTTCAGTATGTTGTGTTGCTGAGTCTGCTAAGTGTGGTTGGGTTCAGCCATGCTGAAACGGCCACCGCAACAGATCAAGATGCTGAAACTGTTGTTGTCGGTAAAATTCTAAAAGATCAGCAGTCAGCAACGCAAAAAGAAACAACAGCACCACCTGAAACTAAAGTTCAGCAACCGAATATTGCCAACGATATGGCAGAGGGTGAATCCATTCGGGGGCTACCGACCTTAAATCAGCCGGTAGTCGATCAGGCCAATTTACTTTCTGCGGCAGAGAAGCAAGCCATTAGCCAAAAAATTCTACAGCTACACGAACAAGGCAAGGCGCAAATCGGGGTGGTGATTGTACCGACAACAGGGCAGGAAGATATCTTTGACTATGCCATGCGTGTAGCTGAAAAATGGCAACTCGGCTCAGCCAAACGTGACAATGGGATATTGATGGCGATCGCCGTGAACGACCGTAGAATTCAAATCCTGACCGGTTATGGGCTAGAGGGCATCATGCCGGATATCATCGTTAGTCGAATTATCCGCAATCAAATCACACCGTATTTTAAGCAAGCTCAGTATGCTCAAGGCATTGATGCTAGTTTAACGGAAATCACCCATATTTTAAATCAAGACCCTGAAGTTGCAGCTCAGGCAGCCCAAGAGCTGAAAGAGCGTCAGGCACAAGCCTTACACGAGCAGCAAGCCAAAGAGAAAACCTTTACCACAGTTCTTATTATTTTGGTGATTGGTATCTTTGCATCCTTTATTGTCGGTAAGCGCTTAAGTGCATCCACTGCGGCTGTTGCAGCTACCGTTGCCGGTTTGGTCAATGGTGCAGGTTTACTCACCAGTTTGCTGATGGGTGGGGCAATTTTCTTTTTACTCATTACTGCTATTGCTCAAACCATTTTTCAAATGTTCCTTGCCGGTGGTGGGGGCGGTGGAGGCCGTAGCGGAGGTGGTGGCTTTGGTGGCGGAGGCTATAGCGGAGGCGGTGGTGGTTTTGGCGGTGGGGGAGCATCAGGTTCATGGTAACGAAAACAGAAACAACAGACATTGTCACTAGTCCAAAGACACAGGAAAGACAACAACCGAGTTTTAAACG
>NZ_JBLZXR010000025.1:0-7301 GCF_050285345.1 Acinetobacter sp. | reverse complement strand
ATGTTTGGTTTGTCTGATCACTTACATGTTATACAACATATTCATCATTTTTTTATGTTGTCAATGCGTATGTCCTAATGTGCATAACTGACTGAGCCTACAGCAAACCATTTATCATTAAAGTCATAGGTGAAACCAACAGTGGCAACCGGTGCAAAAGCATCAGAGGCTTCAAGGTCAACTTTTGGGTTGGCTTTACTTTCTTTGCCTTCAAGTGATGCGCCGGCATTACCTTCTTTAATATTGGCAATCATGTGACCTGCTGCAATGAGATCCTTTTCAATTTGTGGATTCATTTCAAGTTCATTGAAATAGGCATACATCACACCTAGACCAACATAGGGGCGGAATTTATTCACGCCGGTTTTACCAAAGTGATATTGGATTTCAGCAGCAGGGGTCCATGCGCGAGCAGAGGCTGCAGCGCCGTGTGCACCAAGGTCGGTAATAAAGATGTCATTTTCTAGTTCTAAATTACCTAACGCACCGCCTAAAGGTTTAGCAATCGCTGAAAATGGAGCATAGATTTTCCCTGCACCTTGTAAGTCAACTTTGGGTGGAATCCCTGCTTTCATTTCTACCGAAATATGATCGGTAAAAAAGTAGTTGGCCATAATCCCGAGGGTAGTAACGTCATTTGCCTCTAAACCTGTACCCTGATTATCCCATTGCTCAAGACCTGAAATGGCTGCTTTACCGCTGATTTCTGCTGGTACTGTATCTAATGTATTTAAGGCAGCTTTGAGGAGGGGCGGGATATCGTAGCCTTCTCTAATATTATCTTTCACGGTTTGTGACTTTACATCGCCTACATTTGCTTCATAGCCTTCGTTAATTGCAGTATTGACGCGAAAAGGTTGAGCTTTACCTTGCGGCATGACATGTAAAGCACCCATAGATATGGAGAAGCGTTTGAAGCCATTTCCATCTTTTAAACTAAAATAGGGTGAATCTGCATGAGTGAGGATGGGTAAGGCAGCCATAGAAACGGCAATGCACAATACACTTTTATTCATTTTAAAGGACTCCATGTCCGTCAATTGATAATAATTTTTCTAGAGCTCATTATTCAAAATTACATCTGACTAAAATGTTATAGAAAACAAGCGTTAGCGTAATGTTCCTGTAACATTTGGGAATATTTGTTATGTCACGAAGGTTTAGATGTATATTTATGTAATTAGTTTTATAATTTTACATACGCAATAAGAATCTATGTTGTTGTTTAGGTTGGGTTTTTGTTGACTTTTTTGACGTAAATTGCTGTCAATTTGGTCAGTAAATTATTGGATAAATCTCAAGCTAAATCATGTAATGAGACGTTTTGGTCATATTCGTATGCTTTGAAATTGGCTTAATCGCTGTGATCGTAAATGAAGAATATGCAGTATTTTTAAGCCGATTTTTATGAAATGAATCTAGTGATTTACACCCTAGGTCATTTTTTTTGTACAATAGCGACAGATTTAATTGAGTTCTTCCAATGAGTACGCAAAATCCTCCCAAGAAACAGGCTTTAGTGAATTTACCTTTTCCAATCAAAAAAGCAGATGAAAACTTGTCTGAAGAAGTTTTTGAAGACATGCGCCCAAAACCGCAGCGTTATGCAGACCGCACTTGGATGCCTCCACGCGGTACACGTCGTTCGATGGGTAAGCGCTAAAGGCTTAAATAAAAAACCATGGCTTTGACCATGGTTTTTTATTGTAAAAAATGTATTTATTAATTGCGTATCTCTGACTACGTTCTTCTATCTTTATTTAGGTAATGAATTTTTTTCTGGCGATACATTTCCAAATCAGCGCGCTTTAGCATATCTTCCATACGTTCATTCAGTTCATTCGTAGCATAGCCAATCGAAATACTAATAGGTTGATTAGAATAAAATTGATTATCGACCAATAACAACTCATTTAGACTTTGCAAGCAATTTTGTAAGGCTGCTTCATCTGCACCTGGTAATAAAATGACAAATTCATCTCCACCAATGCGCGAGGCTGAATAGGGAGTATGCTGAATAAGCTGGTTCAGAATGTTGCCCATACGTCTGAGTATACTGTCGCCAGCATCATGGCCTATGCTGTCATTAAGTTCTTTTAGCCCATTTAAATCGATAAAAATACAGGAAACAGGGCGTAATTTATTCCGTTCGAGACGATTGAGCTCTGTGATATAAAATGAACGGTTATAGAGTTTGGTTAGTACATCGTGCTTACCTAAATATTCAAGATAATTTTCAGCCTTTTTACGTGCGGTAATATCGGTAAGAGCGACTTGTACGGTACTCCAGTCATCTAGATAATCCGGAAACACGGTAAATTGCAGCAACACATGGCGAATACTGCCATCAAGTGCATAATTTACTGCTTCACGTTGATGATGTAGATTGCCATTCCAGAGTTCAATGAGTTGTTCTTTAAAGGTTTGCAGCATTTCTTTGGCAAACACTTTATGCAGATTTTTGAGTAAAACTTCTTTGTTCGGAGCACCGAATAAATCAAGTGTGGCCTGATTTACATCAACGATCATAATTTCTTTAATACGCTCTTGCACAAAATCTGGATGTACATCCAGAAACGTGGAAAAGTTATCTATATCTAAAGCCCGGAGCTGATCTAATTTTAATTTGATCTGGCTAAAATCCTCTACCCACAGCGAGGTCGGAGAGTAATGAAAACGAGCTTCTGCCAGATGACGGCTTTGTTCTTGTAGACGGCAAGCTTCAGTATAGGAAGAGATATCTTCGGTCGTAATTAAGACTACGGACAAATCTTGCTCATGTTGTGGCAGTACAATGCCTTTTAGCTGAATATCTAAACGTTTGCCTGTGAGGGTGTAATTCACAGCAGAATGGGAAAAATGAGTTTCGCCATTCCATAAGGCAATCAGTTCTCTAATATGGGTTTGGCTCATATCTGCTGTAAAGACCAAATCAAGATTTTGATATAAATGTTCAAAATCATTGGCTTGATAAAGCTCTAGCGTTTTAGTATTGACTCGTAATAATTTAATTTTTCTTGCACATTGCAGGATACGCGATTCATCTTGTTGCAGAAAAGTGGCAAGGTCTTGCACACCTTGTTGACGCCAGAGATCAAATTGCTTTTTGACTTCACTGTAATCCTCAAGCCACATGGCAATGGGAGATAGCTCAAAAAAAGGAGAGTCTAGCATGTCTATTTTATGTGCTCGTCATTCTTTATGATAATTTCAGCAAGTAGTATAAGACGAAAAAAATGATATTAAAATAATGTGATAGATAAAATAATCTATATTTTAAATGTGAGATATGTCGCGAAAATAACAAATAGGACTGATTAAAAAAGCCAATTCAGAAATTAGCTTTTTTAATTGGCTGTTGTGAGGTGAAAAGATCCATCATCGGTTGGCTTTACGTGCCTTATTTTCTGGCTTAGGAGCCGCTATTTCCCGTTCACCTTTCCATACTTCTGCAAAATCTTGTTCATTAATATTATAAAGTTCCAGTAACGCGAGAATCGCGCCACCAAAAAGCATAGGGCCTTCAGAGTTGGTTTGGAACTCAAAAAGTTTGCCATTTAAGGTATGTAAAATATCTTCAATTTCAAAGATACGATCACGTCCATTACTGTCGGTTGGGTACATTTGGGTGTTGATCACAATTTTTGCCAAACTTTTTTCATTTTCAGAAAGTGCAAGTACATCGACCAATTGATCTGTCGATGGCGCAAAAATCACAGAATCTCGATAGATCGTATGTAAGAGTTTTGAGGTGAGTTTAGGTAGTGCTTTTTCTACAAATGGACGAAACGAAATCGGGAAAATCACATTATTGGAAATGCCCTTAAACATCGGTGCAATTTCCTCAACTTTATAGCCTGCCACTCCGCAGCCAATCGAGGTGATGAAGTATTTGGTTTTTGGATGATTTTTGGTGTAAATCTTAAAATCATCAACATAATGCTGAATCTGAGACAGTGGCATTTGTTGTAAATGTTCATTCATGGTTGGAATGGCAAAACTTTGACCAGCCCAACCACGACCAATACCATTCATTGCACCAAAATGCTCAAGTGCTGTTCGTGCAGCACCTCCTGCGTGTTGACCTGCCATATTGCTGCCAAAAACAAATACTGTGTCTTCAGCTAAATTTTTAATGATCGTTTCATCATGGTATTGGTAAGTCATACTGTTTTTATCTCAGCTATTCTTAGATTCATGTTGCAGCCGAAAGTGTCATTGGTCAAGTATCAAAATACTTTAAAGTTGTATGGAAATAAGCGGGAAATTTAATGTTGTACTCATGGTGGACTTATTCGAGGGATATCATTCATTTTTGTGGGTAAATGGAGAATATTCACGAAATATTGATCACGGTACATTTTCATTTTGTGTGCATAGACTTTGTATAAATTTAACGTTGTTTTGCTAAGCTTTGCCCTCATAATAAGTCTGTGATGAATTGTTGAAGAAGAGTGTGATGCAGGAACAGCCTTTTGAACTGGTAACACAATATCAACCCGCAGGGGATCAACCTCAAGCCATCGAAAAACTGGTGCATGGGATTGAAAAAGGGATGCATGATCAGTTGTTACTGGGGGTAACGGGGTCAGGTAAAACCTATACCATGGCAAATGTCATTGCACGCACGCAACGCCCAACCATTATTATGGCGCACAATAAAACTTTGGCTGCACAGCTTTACGGCGAGTTTAAAGCATTTTTTCCACACAATGCGGTGGAATATTTCGTCAGTTATTATGACTATTATCAGCCGGAAGCCTATGTGCCATCTTCTGATACTTTCATTGAAAAAGATTCCTCAATTAACGACCATATTGACCAGATGCGGCTTTCCGCGACACGTGCACTGTTAGAGCGTCGGGATTCAATTATCGTTGCGTCGGTTTCGGCCATTTATGGTTTGGGTGATCCGAATGCCTACATGAGTATGTTGTTACATATTGTTGAAGGTGACCGCATTAGCCGTGATGACATTATTCGTCGTTTAGTGGAAATGCAATATACCCGTAATGAACTCGAATTTTTACGTGGTACTTACCGTATTCGGGGCGAGATTATCGATATTTTCCCTGCGGAATCGGATCAAAATGCCATTCGTATTGAATTGTTTGATGACGAAGTCGATTCCGTTCGCTGGTTTGACCCATTAACCGGGAAATTGGTTCGTAAAGTTCCACGTGTCACGATTTATCCGAAAAGCCACTATGTGACACCGAAAGATAACCTCTATCGTGCCATCGACACCATCCGTGAAGAATTGACAGAACGACTTGGGTTTTTCCGTGCCAATGATAAATTGCTTGAAGCACAGCGGATCGAACAACGTACCCGTTATGACTTAGAAATGATGCAGCAGCTCGGTTATACCAACGGGATTGAAAACTACTCACGGCATTTATCTGGTCGTCCAGCCGGTGAAGCACCTCCAACTTTGTTCGACTATATTCCTGATGATGCTTTATTAATTATTGATGAGTCGCATGTGACTGTGCCGCAGATTGGTGCGATGTATAAAGGTGACCGTTCGCGTAAAGAAAACTTGGTGAATTATGGTTTCCGTTTACCAAGTGCTTTGGATAACCGTCCAATGAAATTTGAGGAGTGGGAGCGCATTGTTCCATCGACCATTTATGTCAGTGCAACGCCTGCACATTATGAAATGGAAAAATCCGAACAAGTGGTTGAACAGGTGGTACGTCCAACCGGCTTAGTCGACCCAGAGATTGAAATTCGTCCGGTGTTGACGCAAGTGGATGATGTACTTTCGGAAATTAATAACCGTAAAGAGTTGAATGAACGTGTATTGGTCACAACTTTGACCAAACGTATGGCTGAAGACTTAACCTCGTATTTGAAAGAATATGGCGTGAAAGTGGCGTATCTGCATTCAGATATTGATACGGTAGAACGAACCAAGATTATTCATGAATTACGTTCGGGCGTATACGATGCGATTGTCGGAATTAACTTATTGCGTGAAGGCTTGGATATGCCAGAAGTGTCTTTGGTGGCAATTTTAGACGCTGATAAAGAGGGCTTCTTACGTTCTGAACGTTCATTGATTCAGACCATTGGTCGTGCAGCGCGTAACTTAAACGGTAAAGCGATTTTATATGCCGATCGTATGACCGATTCGATGCAAAAAGCCATTGATGAAACGGATCGCCGTCGTAATTTACAAATTGCCTTTAACCAAGAGCATGGTATTACTCCACGCAGTGCAGTGCGTCAAAATGTCAAAGATATCGATACAGGTGAAGTGCTAAATGATGATGAGATTGATGAGAAAATCTCAGAACAAGCCAAAGCCTTAAGTGCCGATGAACGTCATTTAATGTCAGATCCAAAGCTTTTGGCAAAACACATGAAAAAGCTGGAAAAAGAAATGTTGAAAGCCTCGAAAGAGCTTCAGTTTGAACAAGCAGCACGCTTACGGGATGAAATTTTGCGTTTAAAAGCCCAAATGATTCAGTAATCTTGTTCTACAAAAAAGCTATTCTTGCTCTGGATTACACTACATAATTCAGACAAGAAAATGAGTCTAAATTTAAATTATACGCTAGAGTAAAATCACAAGATCCTAAGTATTTACTGAGATTTATATTCAGTTTGCATCGAAATGAGGAGTCAAAATGACAACAAAAAATATTCCGAAGGCAGGTTTTAAACTGGCAAAGATTGCCGTGGGTGCCGCCGTATTAATTGGTTTAGGCGCTGTCACGATGGCTTATGCGCAGGCCAAACCGCTGCAAACTGTCGATAAAGTAGAGCTCGATCGTTATTTGGGAGTGTGGTACGAAATTGCACGTAAGCCCATGGTTTTTCAAAAAATCTGTGATCGTGACGTTAGCGCGGTATATACCTTAAATGAAAATGGCAATATCACGGTCAATAATCGCTGTGTTGGGGCAGATGGAAGTAAACAGCAATCCATTGGTGAAGCCTTTGTGCAAAATGCCCCGTTTAACTCGAAACTGAAAGTCAGCTTTTTACCCGAAGCCATTCGTTGGTTACCTGTGGGACGGGGTGATTATTGGGTACTCAAAGTGGATGAAGACTATCAAACCGTTTTGGTTGGAGAGCCACGTCGTAAATATATGTGGGTACTTTCACGTTCGACCCATCCTGATCTAGACGTTGTTGAGGAATATCTAAGTTATGCCAAATCTGTGGGTTATGATTTATCGGATATTATTCATACTCAGCAAACAGTGAAATAAATTAGGACTTACGCACTATCCTTTTTGTAATTTCTGTGGAAGAAGATGATTCTTGTCTAAAATAAACGCATGAATAAA
>NZ_JBLZXR010000024.1:0-60021 GCF_050285345.1 Acinetobacter sp. | reverse complement strand
TTGGTTTGTCTGATCACTTACATGTTATACAACATATTCATCATTTTTTTATGTTGTCAATGCGTATGTCCTATAAAAAAACCTTCCTTTTTTTTAAAGGAAGGTTTTTTTATTTATTAAAATTATTCGATCTTAATATTACTTGCTTGCAGCTGACCTTCGGAAGTAAGTAGTGCCGCCATTTCAGCCGTCTTTTTCAGGCCTGGCATACGATATTCCGTATGGCCATAGTCCTGAATTGATTTCCAGCGACCACCCCAAGTGAGACCTACAGATTCTGCTACTTCACCATAAAGTTGATAACCACGCATCGCCCAAGGGTCACGTTCAGAAATCACCACTTTACCATTACGTTTAAAAGCAACATCGGCGGCTAAACCAAACTGATGATAACTCTGGAAGCCTCTTGCACGAGTGGTATTTTTATTGGTGGCTAAATTATTTTGTCGTTCAGGACTACGATAACCTTCAAGTAATACCATTTCGTAGCCATGTCGTTCTTGCATAAGTTTGAACACCATTAATAAACGCTGTTTATAGCGTGGGTTCATCTTATGCCATTTACGATCTGCTGATGGAATATCTGTAGAATAGGAATGTGTATGAATATCTTGCACTTCTGGATTAAAAGTTGAAGCCATCACTGATGCTTGTTCGGCCATTATGGCAGCTTCTTCAGCAATCGCTTCTTGTATCAGATATTCTTCAACTTCAGGTGGAGCATCTAACATTTCTCCATCAAGCATGGCATAAATTTGCGGATCGGCTTTACGTAAATAGTCTGCTTCAACCTTGCTCGCTGTAATAGGACGGGTAAATGCAAATAGTACGATGCTAGCAAAAAGTAAAAAACCGGCAAAAAGAATCCACCATTGTTGTAAATGCCAATGTGATTGAATCTGTTTCGGTGCGGCAGCATAGTTGAGTTCGTAAGCAAATTCACGCGCATGTTGCATACGTTTTTTACTTTGCGGAACCAATTCATAAAAAAAATCTAAAATTTTGACTCGTACTTCATAAGAAAAACAAAGCACTGTGACCAGTGCTAATGCAATAAAACTACAAATCAAAAAAATGATCATGGTTATGGTTCTACAGTTGCAGCAGTTGGCGTTGTTGTAGCAATAACTTTAGGGCGTCTTGTTTCGGAAACTTGTGTCCCGCCCATAGGTTCTTCATAGCTTTCTTCAACTGGTGTAGATTTTACCGGTGGTTTTTCAGCTTTCGCACTAACACTTTGAGTTGCTTTCGCTTGAGGCTTAACTATGGTTGAAGGAACTGGATTTTTAATAGTGGTTGGTTTTTGCTGCACAATTTGAGGTTTTACTTGTGTGATCTCAAAAGGTGAATTCGAGTTCTGATCTTGGTTTTTTAGCCCAACTTTTTCACTCGTTGCATGATTAAAGGCCGTACTAATTTCTTTCGAATAGATATGATCAGAATCTTTAGGATCTTCAAACTCTACATCTTGTTGAGCTTGAGCATTGTCATCTTGACGATGAACAAGTACTTCTTCATGTTCAGCAACAGGATTTGACGATAAGCTTTGTTCCTGATCTGGCTTTTGATCCTGACGAGTAGATGTTGGTTCACTGTTCGAGTATTCATCTGAAGAAAGATAAAAATACCCCAGGCCAGCAACAATAATTAAGGCTGCACCCGCTAAAAAGCCAATTGCAGCATGTGCAATTGGCGGTAACTTATTTTTTTGCGTTGACTGTAATATACGTACGTTATTTGATTTTTCGTTTGCCATGTTGTTTAAATCTTATGGTAAATGAATGGTGATATAAGCTTGCTCTGTCGGAGCAGTAATGACATTTTGATATTGAGATAAAGCCTGATTATTTTGGCTCGATAACATGTACTTCAAACCACCAAAAGACAATACTGCAAATAATGCCCAAAAGATAATGATCCAGAAAAAAGGTAATTCACGATGAATGATATTTTTAATCTGATCTGGCAATGCCGCAAAAGGAGAAAATGCTTTTTTCCCTTTCATATAATCAATTTCATCACCAACACGAGCAACGAGTGAATTCAGCATTTCAATCGATTCAAGACGATATTTACCGTGAAAACCTAACAACATGCAGTAATGGTAAACTTCAAGCGCAGCGAGGCGATCTTTATTTTTTGACCGAATTTGTTCTAACTTTTCAAAAAAACGATAACCCGCCAGTTGTGAACCAAAAAGGCTTAACTGTAAGGGATTCATCATCCAATTGTTTTGTAAATCAAAGAACCGAGCATCTTGCTGCGTCACAATGGTTTCATCTAATAATGCGCAGTAAGCATATTTAGCATCAGTAATATCTTCATTACTAAACTGCAGTTTTTTCGCTTGGCTTTCAAAACGATTGAGTAAATCCATAATTTTAGCCCTGAAACTTTCAGGACTAGAAGGGATGTACTGATTTTTCAAAAGAAAAACAATGTAGAAACCATCATGCAAAAGATCAACTAAATTGGTTGAGCTGTTTATTTTCGCTTCGGCTACAGGTTTTGATATACCTAGGCCAATTTGGCCATCATCAAATAAAGAGGGAGCGTTGTTTGAAGTATTCATTATGATGTCTTATCCATTCATCACAGCAATCAGTTCGATTGAAATGTCTTGGAAGCCTGCAGGGATATATACACAGATCGATTCTGAGTCGAGCATGCGTTGATAAAGGTCGCTATTTGGCTCAACTTCAAAATAACTCACCCCTGAACGCACAGGGATTGCTGTGGGTACTTGCATCATGTGTTGCAACGGCACTGCAGGTAATGCCGCCATAACACGTTGTTCAACATCAATAGTACTGCCGACTTTAAAACGCAATGGTACATACGAAATAATGTCATGTGTTGGCATAACACTACTCGAAACAGCAAGATACAAACGAGAATCTCGTGTAATCTTGTCACTTTCAAGACTACCAACCCAATACGATGGACGCGTTTCTTTCAAATTAATACTGATATAGCGATTAGAAATAATCGTATCTAGCAACTCACGTAAAATAACATCAAGCTGAGCAAAACTTTCTTGCAAATTATGATGCTGATATTGAGGTAATTGATCAACTTCATAGGCTGTAGAAAAAGTTAGCAATGAACCAGTTAAGCGTAATAATTCAAAATATAGACGCTCAGGATGAATTAAAGGATATTGCAATAAATGATTCAGTGTTGCGTGTGCAGTATTTAATGCATTAACCAGCCAAAACGAAACGATATCACCCGAACGGAACTCAATCAGCTTTTGTTCATTCTCACGGTTATTAGATTGAATCGTTTTAATTTTCGCTTTAATAATATTCAGCGTGCGCTTCAATCCAGTAATTAATGAATCACATGAACTGATATGCAAAATTGGAGGGATAAATTGATAATCCAGTACAAAGTTACCTGAACTTTGACGCTTAATTTTTCCAATTGGCATGTATAAGAAACCATCAAGATTATGTTGAGGTTCTTGGCCTAATTCAAAAATTTTAAATTCAGCACGGCGGCGAAGCAGGGTAATCTCTGCAGCAGTCGCATCGGTAAATAAATCGTGAGTTTCAGTTAAATGTGAATGATAACGGCTCGACTGCGTATTTTCCTCATAATTCACATTACGTTTATTCGGCTGAACAATTGGCAATGCTAGATAAATCTGCATTTCACCACGTAAATTCAATGAATCTAACAAAACTGGCTCTGGCAATAAGTCTTGCGCTGGCGCTTGATAAATTTCGCCATCTTGCCAAATCATTTCGACTTTATTTAAAGCCAAGGTATTGGTGCCGAGTTGTGACTCATCAAATATTAGGCTTTGAATTCCGTAAGCAAAGGGAATGGTTGCACGAACGGTATGGTTTAGACGCTGCTCGTGATAAGCATCTTGCAACTGGAAGTGTTGGGGACGTAAGAATAAACCTTCGCCCCATAAAATTTTTTCTGCTCTAAACATTGATATTACCAGTCGCTATTCGATTCACTTGATTGTTGCTGAACACCTAACATTTCCTGTACGGTTTCAAGCGGATTTTCATTTTTAATGACCTGAGTCAGCCATTCGTGCAGTGGCATTTGTGACCACTTGATGGTTTTTTGCAGCATATAGCTGACAGGACTGTGCGGCTCATTCACTTGAAAATAATCAGCAATGTCTTGAAGAACTTTCATTGCTTGTTCACGATTTTCTAAATGATTCTGTGCTTGCGGTCTAAATTGTTGCGTATGCTGTTCTTGTAATATTGGCATATCATTCTGCACATGTTGCACGGTGGTAGTAGATGTTGTGTTTTCCAACATAGTCGGCGCTGATTCAGATGCTGCCGAAGTCATAAAGGCATCGGCTTTATAAATTTTTTTCAAACTCAAATGGATCATTTCAATTTGAGAATCAAGCCCTGCAAAACTTGGCGCATCTAAGCCCATCAGCTGATCTAGCGTATCTTTGAGCTTTTGCCAATCATTTAAGATGTCTAAAAATTGCTGATAGTACTGATATTGAATGGATTTTGACGTATTAAACAGTGCTTGTTCAAATTGTTCCATCACATTTGTGACATCATCCTGATCATCATCGTCTTGGCTCATTTTACGACGTTGATTTTGTTGATGAAGCAAACGATCATAATCTGCAAGTGAAAAAGCCGTAGTTCCACTGACAATCGATACGCTTTTAATCAAGGTTGGAATTTGATTAATTATGCCTTGAAGTAGGCCAAGGCGTTGATCAAGGTCTTCATCTTCAATTTCAGGGTGTAACTGTAGCCAAAAATTATCGAGACTGCGTTGGGTCAGTTCAATACCTTTCGCAATGCCAATAAAACCGTGTATATGTGTCCATGCCTCGAGTAACCAACCATATAGACGGATATCTTTGGTATGTTCCGATAATAAATCGGATGATTTCTGATGAACAAAACCCCAATCCGCTTGTTTTGGTTCAGCGATCCAATCACCTTGGTCGAGTAACGGATCATCTTGTGTCTTGGCTTTTTTTATTGCATGAAAATCATTGGAAAATGAGTAATCACTTCCACAAGGTTGATCTTCAGAGATGGGCTGCAATAAAGCATCGAGTTCCAGACTCATATTTTACTTATTTCCTAACTTAGGCTTCTACGGTTTTTGACTTTTTGCTACTGTGTTTCTTGGCTGTTTTAGCTTTTGGATCCAAAACATAAATAATTTCATCATCTTTGACATCAATTTCAATGATAGATGGAATTTTTTGCTCGCTCATCGCCATCAATAATTCTGTTGCAAGCGCAGGTAAGACAGTTGAGTTTAAAATGTTGTCAACATTTCGTGCACCACTATCAACTTCTGTACAACGGCTCAATAACAATTCGACCAAGTCATCGGTGTAGCGTGTTGCTGTGCCATATTGCTTTTCAATACGTGCGGTAATTTTTCCTAATTTGTGCTGAATAATACGAACCAGCAGATCATCATGCAGTGGGAAATACGGCACAATACGCATACGTCCTAAAAACGCAGGTTTAAATTGTTTATACAAAGCAGGTTTTAGGGCATCAGTTAATTCTTCAGCAGATGGCCATTCCTCAACAGGTTGATTCAAGCATGCTTGCATAATGGTGCTTGAACCCGCATTTGAAGTCAGTAAAATCGTGGTGTTTTTAAAGTCAATTACACGACCTTCGCCATCTTCTAAAGTGCCCTTATCAAAAACTTGATAAAAGAGTTCTTGAACATCACTATGTGCTTTTTCGATCTCATCTAACAAAACCACACTATAAGGGTTGCGGCGAACGGCTTCCGTAAGTACCCCGCCTTGACCATAACCCACATAACCCGGAGGAGCACCTTTTAACGATGAAACGGTATGCGCTTCTTGATATTCAGACATATTGATCGTGATTAAATGTGACTCGCCGCCATATAACTCATTAGCAAGCGCAAGGGCAGTTTCTGTTTTACCCACACCACTTGGTCCCACAAGCATGAATACACCTTGTGGTTTATTCGGATCTTCCAATTTTGCTTTAGAGGTTTTAATCCCTTGCGCCAGTTGATGAAGCGCATAGTCTTGGCCCATGACACGCTGCTCTAATTGAGATTCAAGCTTTAGAATTTGCTGAATTTCATCATTGACCATTTTACCCACAGGAATACCAGTCCAGTCAGAAATGATTTCATTGATAATCTGAGCATTTACGCGTTCAAAAACCAAAGGTGTTTGACCTTGTAATTGAGCAAGTTCAATACGAAGAGCACTAACTTTTTCACTATGCGCCTGATTGTCAGTAGAGTCTTTTTCTAATTCTTGAATTTGATGAACAAGATTCAGTTCAGATTGCCATTGTGTTTCAGTCGTTTGAATTTCTTGTTCAAGTGCGGCCAATTGCGTTTTTAAATTTTCAATTCGCTCATGATGAATCGGAATATTTTTATGTTCATTTTCTAAAATAGCGAGTTCAAGCTTCAAGTTGTGTCGTTGTGCTTGAAGTTGATCTAATTTTACCGGTTGCGCATTTTGGGTGAGTGCAACACGTGCTGAAGCCGTATCTAAAACACTGATGGCTTTGTCCGGTAATTGGCGGCCAGTAATATAGCGATGTGAGGCATGTACAGCAGTCACAATGGCTTCATCATCAATTTGTAAATTAAAATGATTGGCCATTACGGGGATCATCGCGCGTAACATATCAATTGCAACGTCTTCGCTCGGTTCTGCAACTTGAATCACTTGAAAACGGCGGCTCAGCGCAGCATCTTTTTCAAAATATTGTTTATATTCCGCCCAAGTTGTTGCCGCAATGGTGCGTAATTCGCCACGTGCAAGGGCCGGTTTAAGTAAATTCGCGGCATCATTTTGTCCAGCTTGACCGCCCGCACCAATTAACGTATGTGCTTCATCAATAAACAAAATAATCGGATGTGCAGAAGCCTGAACTTCATGGATGACTTGTTTTAGGCGATTTTCAAATTCACCCTTCACACTGGCACCTGCTTGTAACAAGCCCATATCTAAGGTGTGAATACTGACATTTTTAAGTGCATCTGGGACTTGATTGGTTGCAATTTTTAAAGCAAGACCTTCAACTACTGCCGTTTTTCCAACACCAGGTTCACCAGTTAAAATCGGGTTATTTTGACGACGACGCATTAAAATATCGAGCATCAAGCGAATTTCGAACTCACGACCAATTACAGGATCAATCCCGCCATTTTTGGCTTTTTCAGTCAGATTAATCGTATATTGATCTAGAGCAGGGGTTTTAATTGGAGAAGTTTGAGTGGATTGAGCTTCGCGGCTTTCATTTGCTTCAGTCGCTAAATCTTCATTTTCAACACTTTTTGCACAAAGATCTAAAAACTTATGCTTAATGGTATCAATCGGTAAAAGCTCAAATAGGGACGAAGCGCGAACTGCAATTTGATAAAGATCGGGAGCAGTTAAAAAAGCGACAAGTAAATGGCTGCTGCGAATCAATGGGTTTTGTTCAGCAGAAGCCAATAACCACGCTTGTTCTAATAAACGCACAATTGATTTTGCAAAAATAGGGGTGCGTGTATTGCCTTTAGGCAGTTGTGAAATATTTTCCTTTAAATCATCAATCAAACCATCTCGTGAGATTTTGTATTTTTCGAGTAAAATCTGCAGGTCATTTTTATAATTTTGAGTGAGTAATTCTAATAAAAAGTGTTCAATTTCTATTTCATAATTTTGTTGAGCAATACATGTATTGGCAGATTTTTCAAGTGAAATACGTGCATGTGGCGATAGTTTCGTAATTAAAACTTTTAAATTATTCATGAAAAACTCATCAGATTTAGAAATCACAGTACGAATTCTTACATATGTGACTGTGATCACTTTATTTTTGCTATAAAAATTAAAAATTAAAACTTAAAAATCAACACTTTATGTTTTTTAGTGTCTAACTTCAGGCGTTATAATACAGACTAAACAAAAAAAGGAAAAAGTTTTTTTAAGAAAAAGATACAAAAAAGAACAAATAGCCGACAAAGTTCAGTGCTTTTTACGGGATTTTGTATTGACTCCATGTCACTATTTTTTGTTAAATCTGCAACATATTTTTATTTTCGATAAATGAAGAGAAAACCCACGGAAAATAAGTGGTGATTTCTCTACATAAACTATGTTTTTTCAATTACATAGAAAACCCAGAGGTAATTTTGAAAAAAATTAATGTTTTATTCCCTTTAATTTTAGCAACCTGTTTTACACAAATCGCTTCGGCAAAGGATGCGGTGGCATCAGTCAAAAAATCCTGTCTTAAGGATTATCCGCTTGCCGTTGGTGATACAGATTTAGAAATTATCGGTTACTACAATCAATTGTGTGACAAAAAAAATAAAAAAAATGAGGCACTAAAAAATGAATTAATGGTTGATCTTGCAAAAAAATATCAAACGACTGGTTATAACTTAAAAGCATTACAAGTTGTAAATTCATTACGTTCAAAAAATTATCATTCACCAGATTTGACCGATATAACGTTCTTGGCGGGTGTGTCGATTTCTCACAATGCATTGAATCAAATGCGTAGTAATGAGGGACGTACCTTGGATGAAAATACATATTCTCCTGCAAAAGTACTTGCAGACAATATTCGCTATATTCAACCTTCAATGAATAAAAGCCAAAATACCACGGCTGATTCTCGTGACAAAAATGAGCCTGTGAGCAATGTAAAACCGAAGAGAACGGCTCCTGCTAAAACGAAGAGAACAACCTCAACCAAGTCAAATCCAGTGAAGCAAAAGAAAACCACAACGACATCAGTGAAACAACAATCGGCTACTCCAGCAAGACAGCGGACATCTGGCGCTTCACCATTTGATACATTGAAAAAATAAATAACAAGGAAATAACTCTCATGGCAAAACGTGAAAGTGTGCAAAAAAAGCTACAGCGTATTCGTCCACCTCGTGTGCAATTAACCTATGACGTTGAAGTTGGTGATGGTAAGGAAATTAAAGAATTACCGTTTGTGGTTGGGGTATTAGGGGATTTCTCTGCAGCTTCTGAAGTAGAAAAAACCAAATTGAAAGATAAAAAATTCATTAATGTTGATTTGGACAATATTGATGAAGTGATGGAATCACTTGCACCGCGTGCAAACTTTCAAGTAAATAATACCTTGACTGAAGATGGCGGGAAAATGTCTGTAGACCTTACTTTTAAAAGTATGGCGGACTTTACGCCAGAACATGTTGTACAACAGGTTGATCCTTTACAGAAATTAGTTGCTGCACGTGAACGTTTATCGGATTTGCGCAATAAAATTTCAAATAACGAACGTTTAGAAGACCTGCTTGATGAAGTATTAAACAATACAGATCAAGTGCGTAAGTTAAGTGTGGAGGCAGAAAATGAGTAATTTAAATACTGCAACTGCTGAAAACATTGAAGTTGAAGAATATTCGCTTCTAGATTCGATTGTTGAACAAAGTCGAATTGCACGTACAGATCAAGAACATGATCGTGCGAAAAGTCTAATTGGCGAGCTTGCTAAAGAGGTGATGGCAGGTACAATTACAGTTTCTGAAAATATGACGATGTCTATCGACAAACGTATTGCAGAAATTGATGCGCTAATTTCTTCTCAGCTTAGTCAAATTATGCACCATGAAGAGTTTCAAAAAATTGAATCTACATGGCGCGGACTATATTATTTCTGTCAAGAAACCCCATCTAACTCACTCACGAAAATTCGTATGCTCAATACGACCAAGAAAGAGTTAATTAAAGATTTTCAGGGTGCGACTGATTTCGATCAAAGCACTTTGTTTAAGAAAATCTATGAGGAAGAATACGGTTCATTCGGTGGTGCACCTTATGCAACATTGATTGGTGATTTCGAGTTTGATCGTACACCGTCAGACATGTACCTGCTTGAACAAATTTCACATGTAGCTGCAGCAGCACATGCGCCATTTATTTCGGCAGCTAGTCCAAATATGTTGGGGCTTGAGTCATTTACAGATATTGACCGCCCACGTGATGTTTCAAAAATCTTTGAAACTGCTGAATATGTACAATGGCGTTCTTTCCGTGAAAGTGATGATGCGCGTTATGTTGCATTGACCATGCCACGCGTACTGGGACGTTTGCCGTACCATCCGAAAGAAGGTACTGCGACCGAAGGCTTCAACTATGTTGAAGAAGTGTCTGGCCAAAACCATAATGAATACTTATGGATGAATGCCGCTTATGCATTTGGTACACGTTTGACCAATGCCTTTGATATGCATGGTTGGTGTGCTGCAATTCGTGGTGTTGAGGGTGGTGGCTTGGTTGAAGGCTTGCCAGTTCATACCTTTAAAACCAATGATGGTGAAGTGGTATTCAAATGTCCAACTGAAATTGCAATTACAGACCGCCGTGAAAAAGAACTCAGTGATTTGGGCTTTATTCCATTGGTCCATTGCAAAAATACTGACTATGCAGCGTTCTTTGGTGCGCAATCGACGCAGAAACCAAAGAAATATGATAGTGATAGCGCAAATGCAAACTCTGCTTTATCTAGTCAAATTCAATACATCATGGCAGTTTCCCGTATTGCACATTATTTAAAAGCAATGATGCGCGATAAAGTGGGAAGTTTTGCATCTGCTGGTAATGTGGAAACTTTCTTAAATGAATGGCTATCTCAATATGTATTGCTTGATGATGGCGCATCTCAGGAAGCAAAAGCGCAATATCCATTACGTGAAGCTTCTGTAAAGGTTGTAGAAAACCCAGCATTACCGGGTCACTACAAGTCTGTGGTCTTTTTAAGACCGCATTTCCAGTTGGATGAGTTGTCTGTTTCTTTACGACTTGTGACCGAGTTGCCTCAGTCCTCAAATTAATTTTTGGGTCAACTTTATAATAACTTTAAATAAATAGGTTTTGAGAACAATGAAAGATATATACATTCAATTTCGTGGTAAGTACAAAGTAGATGGCGAATCACGTGATGCGGAACATAAGAGCTGGTTAGAAGTAAACTCTTGGACGCATAACATTCGTCAGCCAAAATCTGCAACTTCTTCGAGTGTTGGTGGTCATACAGCTGAACGTGTTGAACATTCTGACATGCTGTTTGTGAAAGACCTTGATGCGACAAGCCCAAAACTTTGGGAAGCGTGCTCTGCAGGTTATACATTTGACGAAGTTCAAATCGATTTCTACCGTGCGAATGGCGACAAACGTATTAAATATCTTCAAATCAAATTGAAACATGTACTGGTTTCAAGTGTGACACCAACTGTAAATGATGAAGGTGTTCCACACGAATCATTTGGTTTGAAATACGCTGCGGTTGAGTGGACGTATAACCAACAAGACATCAACGGAACAGCGAAAGGTGCTGTGACGAAGAAATGGTCATTGTCTAATAACACTGCTTCATACGCAGCGTAATAGACGGATTCTGATAGAGGCTAACTTGTTTAGCCTCTATTTTAATTTTTTTAATATTTATAAGAAGATATGAATCTCGATCAGCTTTATCCTTATGGTTTTAGAACGACTTTATTTGACCGTTTACTTCCTGCCGATGCACAGCAAACTCAAGGTTTGTCTTTGCAAGAATTACGTGAATCTGTTGCTTCAGATTTAGAAGATTTGCTGAATAGCCGTGTGGCAAAATTAGATCAGCTGATTGACGATTTTCCTTTAGCGAAAAAGTCAATTTTACAGTTTGGTATTATCGATTTTGTGGGTTTATCCACAGCAAATCCGACAGACCGCGATAAAATTTGTCAGTCGATTGAGCAATCAATTGCTGCACATGAACCCAGACTCAAACAGATTCGAGTAGAAATGTTAATGGATGGGCACAATATGGGCGCATTATGTTTGAGTATTCAAGCTTATCTGAATATCCACCCATTATATGAACCTGTCGTTTTTGATGCCTTATTAAAACCAACAACACAACAATATGTTATTTCACCAAGAGCTTAATGAAGTGGGTTATCTGTGATTGAAGAGCTGTTACCGTATTACGAAAAACAACTACAGGAATTTGGACAACAGTCCCGTGAGTTTGCCAGTAAATACCCCAAAATTGCACAACGTCTGTCTTTAAATCAAGAACAGATTGATGATCCACATATTGAACGTTTAATTCAGGCATTTTCGTTAATTTCTGCACGTATTGATAAAAAGCTTGCAGATAGCTATGACGTTTTTACCCGCTCGATTTTTGAGGTGATGTTTCCTCAATATTTAAAACCATTTCCTGCATGTTCCGTGGTCAGCTTTGAAGATATTAATAAAATTAAGCAATTAACGGCTCGACACTTCATTCCAAAAGCGACAACCTTAAAGGCTAAAAGTACCCGTGGGGTTCAATGTGAATATCAAACGGTACAAGATGTTGTATTACTACCGATTCAATTAAAACAGTTAAATTTCAAAACTCATCCATCAGCACACATGCATTTAAATCAAAATGCGACCTTGAGTCTGGGGTTTGAAATATTTTCAAATAAACATGCTTTATTGGCACAAGAACAATTGCCGATTTTTCTGGATGCGATTTCAAATTTCCCTCTACAAGTTCTCGACAGTATTTTTAAGTCGAGTACCAGTTTTTCAATTCGCGTTGGACAACATATTTTTGATATTTCAAACCCATTTGAAGTGATGGGTTTTGATGAAATACAGAGTGTACTTCCAGTTGATCAACATACGCATCATGCTTATCGTTTATTAATGGAATATTTTTGTGTTCCAGAAAAGTTTAATTTCCTGAAACTGAATTTAGATTTTATTCAATATTTGAGTTTGGAGCACAGTGAGTTTGAAGTTCAAATGCATTTTAAACTGAATTTGAATGATCAAGCGTCAATCCGAAATTATTCGGAATTAAATGCCGCAAACTTTAAATTATTTTCCACACCGATTGTAAATTTATTTAAAAAACAGGCTGAGCCACAAAAAATTAATCACAAGCGCATGGAATATCCATTAATCACCGATGCGCATCATCCTGAATATTATCAAGCCTATTCGATCTTAAAGATGAATATGGTGCGTGAAAAAAGCAATCAGGATGAAGTGTATTATCCGGTATTGCCATTTTTTGCGATGAGCCATTATCACCAAGATAAAGTTCAGTTTTTTTATAGTCTGAATCCACAGCAGATGAAGAATAAACATCAGGAACTTAATTATTCTATTGTCTCACGTGCATTAGATCCACATAGCACCCAATCTGACTTTATCAGTACTGAACTTTTATGTAGTAATCGTGAATTACCCTATGAAAGTTATAATAAAGATCAGAATGCCTTGACCTTAAACGACAGTAATTTGGCACGTCGTGCATTAATGTTAAAACGACCATCTATTCCATATTATTTTGAGCAAAATAAAAAAGAGCAATGGCGAGTTATTTCACATTTATCCTTAAATAACATGTCATTAATGAAAGGCGATGCTGTTGCACATATTAAAGAACTGTTAGAGCTTTATAACCTGCCTAAATC
Organism: Acinetobacter sp.; assembly: GCF_050285345.1. GTDB lineage: Bacteria > Pseudomonadota > Gammaproteobacteria > Pseudomonadales > Moraxellaceae > Acinetobacter. The sequence continues at coordinate 46,560 of NZ_JBLZXR010000024.1, read as the reverse complement.
GAAAGAAAATCAAATTATTATTGACTCCATCAAAAATATTCAGTTTTCTACCACGCAAAAGTTAATCGATAGCAAACCATTTCCATTATTTGTACGTGGGCTTAAAGTTAAATTAGAAATTGATGCTGACATTTTTAGAGGGCACAGCCTGTATATTTTTATCCAATTATTGACCAATATTTTTAATTTAAAAGTCAATATGAATAGTTTTGTCGATGTCATGGTTTTTGATGCGAACACTCAACAGGAGTTATACCAATGCGTTCAGAACGTTGGTGGCAAGAAAGCTCTGTAGTTGATAGTCTTTTTAAAGAACCCAAAGCCTATGAGTTTGTCCAGGCCACTCGGCTATTAAGACATGCACCGTATGGCAAAGTACAAGGGCATTGGGCCAATGATTTTGAGTTTGATAGTTCTCTAAATCTTAATTTCCCCAATACGGAAATTGAGACTTTAAGTTTAAATGATGACAAAGTTCAAATTACCAATTTAATGGTCGGTTTAACTGGGATACAAGGCGCTTTACCGTATAGTTATACCAATAAAATTAAGCTCAGTGGCCGCCAGCAACGCCAAGAAACCCAGAAGTTTCTAGGCTTATTTAACCATAAGCTGACAGCACATTATGTTGATGCCAGTATCAATTATCATTTGCCGATTCGCTATGAAATTGAAGAAGATAACCATTATCTCGACATTTTACATGCTTTAAATGGTTATGTACGTAGCCAACATGAACAGCCAGATCTGGATGATTATTTTGCAGAATTTTCGGGGCTGATGCAGGGGCAAAATAATACAGCCTATGCATTAAAAACCATGTTGAGTTGTATTTTTAAACATGATTTTGCTGTGCGTGAATTTATTCCAGAAACCTTTATTTTTGAGGAAGAGCAGCGAACCTACTTAGGTGGAAGTCAGCCAAGTTTACTTGGCGTGAATACCTTCTGTGGGGAAAGTATTCAACAAATTGATGAAAAAATTGAAATTGTCATTGGGCCTTTAGCCCACGATGATTATTTAAGCTTTTTACCTAATCGACCACGAAGTCAAAAACTCAAACAAATGATTCAAACTTGGTGTAGTCCCACATTAATGGTGGATATACGTCTGATATTAAAAAAAGAAGAAATGACACCTGTCTGTTTAAATTCCTTTGGTGGAATTGGCTTAGGACAGGGGGCTTTTTTACAGCCAAATCAGCAGGAAGATAATACTGAAACCTGTTATGCCTTAATGGGGAATTAATCGTGATTAAATTAATCATTGGTACCTTTACATCGCTTTTTTTACTGTGCAACACCTTTGTGATTTTTTACTGGCGTGACACAGCTTATGATCCAACAGCAATCGATTTGGCGGCTTATTTTGTCCTATTACCTGCTGTTCTATGCGCACTGATTTTATCTCCTTATTTTATTTATAAAGGCATTCAGTATCAGAAAGAACAAAAATTAGCAGCGCAGAAAAAAGCGGAAGAACAAGCGGAGCAAAAAGAGCAGGAAGCTTTAGAGCAAGCCAAACCAAAGCCCTTAGAAGTTCAGCATATCAGTGTTAATATTTTTTCATCTGCGGCATGGCATAGCTTTGGTGAAAATGAGCAAATTGTTGAAGAGATTCAGCAATTCAAAAGCCCTGAATTAGATCAAAATCTATTTAATGCCTATGGCTTACCGGTATTGTCTTACCGAATTAAAGATCTGGATGACTTAACGGCTGAAGATGAAGATACCGATTTTAATGTGATCACGATGCGCGAAAAACGTATTCAAGCTTTAATTCAGCAACAATTAGAACAGCATGTGGAAAGCCTATTTTGTATCGCGGATCATTTAAAACAATCGGCTTTATTCTATGATAGTGAGTTGGCCTATCAATATCGCATGCATCCAGCTTGGGTCGATCCGAATTATACACAAGATGATGCTTTGGAACAGGCTGCACAATCTGAGGCGGCCATTTCGCGTCTGAATCGTTTAAATATTCATGTTCTATTGGCAGAAAATTTAATCCATCAATGGAATGATGACTATCTTGATGAGCTCAAAAATCAGTTGTCAAACGGCTATGGCATTATTCCAGAACAAATTCATCTCGAAGCGCATTTTATTGGAACAGCTGTTGCATATACCCAGTGGCTCAGCATTTTGGAACAAGTTTCAAAACAAACTGCAGAAGTCAGTTTAGTGATTAATACCGATTCAGAAATTGATCAAGAATGGGTGGATGAAAAAATGTGGCAGCAAGAACAGTATATCGCTGCCGAATTTGCATCAAGTTGGTGTGTTGCGAATAGCAGCGTCAATATTCAAAATTTAATGCCGACAAAAGTGCTGAATCTGGTGGCTAATGAAACTGAGTTTGCCCAAAGTTTAAAACGCAAGCAACTCAAAGACTTAGCGCAGTTTGATGCAGAACAACCTTTTTTATTGATGTTAGATGATGCCACCGATATGAAGGTGGTGAAAAAACTGCAACATAAATTCGATGCAACAGCAATCGAAACATTTCATTTTTTATATACAAAACAGAATCTTGGGGATACCCAGCATTTGGCAAAAATCTTTGGATTCATGTTGGGTATGCACTTGCCAGAAGAGTTAACAGCCATGATGTACAGTACCGACCAAGAATCGACATTTGCTTTTATTCAAGCATTTTCAGATGACGAACAGCTTGAACATGAAACGATTTAAATAGAATTAAGATTAGATTGAGAAAATTGTGAGCACATTATTTAATACAATACTCGGTTATGTTTGGCAGTATGTCACCAATCCTAAAGCGATGGTGGCATTGTCGCTTTTTGTGGCGCTTGTAGCCATGCATAATTCGATTCCACAAAAAACCTTTTATATCGTTGTCGCTGTTTATATTCTAGGATTAATTCTTTGGGGTATTTATGAGCTGGTTCAGCATTATCGCCATAAGCAACAAGGCGAAGAACTTGCAGAAGCGATAGCCAAAGACAATGAAGCTGAATACGGAAAGCAAAAAAATAAAGAAGAACTTACATTGATTAATCAGCAAATGAAAGAGTCAATTCAGCTGATTCGTAAGTCAAAACTGGGGGATAAAAAAGGCAGTGCAGCACTGTATGAATTACCGTGGTATATGGTGATTGGTAACCCAGCGGCAGGTAAAAGTTCTGCGATTTATAATTCAGGTTTACGTTTTCCTTTTGAAGAAACACATCAAAAAATGGTGTCTGCGGGTTTAAGCGGAACACGTAACTGTGACTGGTTCTTTTCAACCGATGGTGTTTTGTTGGATACTGCAGGCCGTTATTCGGTCTATGCTGAAGATCATTCAGAGTGGTTGGGTTTTCTCAATATTTTAAAGAAAAACCGTTCTAAAGCGCCAATTAATGGTTTGATTGTGATTGTTTCAGTGGCTGAATTGGTCAGCCAAAGCCCTGAAAAATCGATTAAATTGGCTAAAAACCTACGTGCGCGTATTCAAGATTTAACGGAGCGTTTAGAAGTTTTTGCTCCTGTATATATTGTCTTTTCAAAAATGGACTTAATTGCAGGATTTACTGAATTTTTTGATTGTTATGATAAAGATGAATTTGACCAAGTTTGGGGTGCAACTTTACCGTATGACCCAAATTCATCAGAACATGCGGTTGAAATGTTCGAAAAGCATTATTCAATTTTATATGATGGTTTAAAAAGTGTTAGTACCACACATTTAAGTCGTCGCCACTCGCAAAATATTTCACCGAGTGTAATGACCTTCCCATTAGAATTTAAGAGCTTAAAACCTGTTTTAAAAACCTTTATTGGCACTTTATTTCAGGATAATCCATATCAGTTTAAACCGGTATTCCGTGGTTTTTATTTCACCAGTGCATTGCAAGAAGGTGTGATTGAAAGCCCAATGACGGAGCAAATTGCTGATGATTTTCATTTGGTTAAAAGCACCGACAGCGAATTTGGTATTCCAACCAATTCAGTGTCACAGGATCATGGCTATTTCTTAAAAGGGCTATTCTCAACGGTCATTTTAAAAGACAAAAATCTAGTTAAACAGCATATTAATCCAACACGTAAACGCCAACGCTTTATGGCGTTTATTGCTGCATTACTATTAGTTGCGATTGTACTGGGCTTATGGGTATGGTCTTATCGTAATAACCAGCAGTTGGTGGCTGAAGTCCAAGCGGATTTGGACAAAGTCGTACAAATGGAAAGCCGTAGTGGCAGTGAACTTTCGACTCAACTCGATGCCTTACTAATTTTACAAGGTCATTTGCAACAACTTGATCATTTTGATGAAGATCGTCCACTGAAATATAGCTTCGGGCTTTATCAAGGCAATCAAATTCGTGAAAAATTAAAAACTGAATATCTACGTGGTATTCAACAACTGGTACTTGTGCCTTCGCAACAAAATATGGCGCAATATTTACAGCGCGTAAAATCGAATGAAGCAACATTAAAAGAAAATCATGTTAATGTTCAAATTAAGCAAGCGGTAAAAACTAATCAACCATATTTAGAACCATCAGATAGCAATCCACAAGATGCATACAATGCCTTGAAAGCCTATCTCATGCTGAGCAATCATAAATATGTTGAATCGAGCCATTTAAGTGATCAAGTGACTCGTTTCTGGCGTTCATGGTTAGACTCAAATCGTGGGCAAATGCCACGTGGTGAAATGATTCAAAAAGCAGAGCAAGTGCTGTCTTATGCTATGACTTTGGCAACAGACCCAGCATTCCCGCAGCTAGAATCAGATCCGTTATTGGTTGATCAAACGCGTCAGTTATTGACCGCTGTGACCATGGGTATTCCAGCGCGCGACCGTGTGTATAACGAAATTAAAATGCGTGGATCGGTACGTTTCCCTGCGGTAACGGTGAAACAAATTGTCGGTGATACTGCGCAAAATAGCATGTTGGGCAGTTATGCCTTACCGGGGATATTCACCTATCAAGCTTGGAATGATTATGTGAAAGATGCAATTAACCAAGCTGCGAATAATCCAACCGATACGCAAGATTGGGTGCTCAATACCAGCCGTTCTGATGACTTAACCTTTAGCGGAAGCCCAGACCAAATTAGTAAACAATTAACTGAGCTGTATAAACAAGAATATATTGCTGAATGGCGTAAGTTCCTGAATGCAATGCATTATGGTAAAGGCAAGGATGTTGCACAACAGTCACGTTTTATTGATATTTTAGGTGAGCCTGAAAATTCACCAATTCGTAAAGTGATTGACCGTATTGCCAAAGAAACCAATTGGGATAATCCAATTGTTCAAGCCGAACTTGCGGCACCACAAAAAGGTTTTGTGGCATGGTTTAAGCGTAAAGTGCTGAGTCGTGATGATGCACAGCAAGCACAACAAGTTGCAACTACAGCAGCGCAAGGCGTGATTGCCAAAGAATTTGATGTGTTCTATCAATTGGTACGTAAGCGTGATGATCAGCAGAATAAATCTATTATGGATGAATATATGCTGTCATTAAGCCAAGTGCGCAGCAAATTTAATGATCTGAAAAGCAGTGGCGATATGGGGCCTGCGAGCATGGCCTTAGTGAAGCAAACCATTAATGATCAAAGCTCAGTCTTTAACAGTACACAAAAATTTGTTGATGAAAAAATGTCGGTGGGTCTAAATGAGTTAGATCAGCAGATGATTCAAAAACTCTTTATGCAACCTGTGACGCAATCATTTGAAGTGCTATTAATTCCTGCACAAAACGAAATTAATAAGTTATGGACAATGCAAGCTTATCAACCGTTTAGTACGAATTTAGCACCTAAATATCCATTCAATAGCAATGCAACATTACAGGCAACAAGTAATGAAATTAGCCAGATTTTTGGTGAAAATGGCAGTATTGCACGCTTTGTGAAGGAATATTTAGACCCATTAGTAATCCGTCGTGGCTATACCTTAACGACTAAAACCTGGAAAGATTTGGGTATTGGCTTAAATCCGCAATTTGTTGCGAATTTCCAACGTTATGTTGCACCAAGTAATGGCGTAGCAACAGGCGAGTTAACTCAAGCTGCACCTGCGGCAACCAGTCAATCGAACTTCCAATTCTATCCATTGGAAAACCCTCAATTACTGTCTTATACCATTGATATTGATGGTCAACGAATGGTGTATGAAAACGGAGTTCAACAATGGGTGAATTTCGTTTGGCCAAATAAAGGGGCAATTCCGGGTGCGCGTATTACCGCGATTGATTTGGAAGGTCAAACACATACTATCTTTGATGAACCGGGTGAATATGGGATTAACCGTTTAATTGAAGGTGCACAGCGTACAGAACGTGGAAATTCCTTTGAAATGGTATGGCCGAGCAAACAAAATCCTAAAGTGTTTGTAAAAGTGAATTTCCGTTTAATCAGTGGAAATGCTTCTGGTCCAACAACAGGTTCAGGCTATTCAGGCATGACATTGGTGGATCAAGTGGTTACCAATAAAGGTGTTCGCGTTGTCGCTGCACAAGCAACACCTGCCAGTCAGGCTCCTGTTGCATCGCCAGAAAATTCACCAATGCGTGCTGTACAAGGAACAGCAACGCCATGATGACTATTCATTTTCAAATTCGATTCGCGACATTCGCTCAGCGCAACAAGGAGTGTGCCTATGTATGAAGTAAGAACGACACCTCTGTATTATGGCAAATGTCCTGCACGTGGTGACTTCTTAAAAAGCCGTGAACAATATTCACTGATCCAGTTAATCGATCAGTGGATTACCGAGGCGCTTGAATATGCCATGCGCTCGGATAAGTTTAATGCTGCTTATAATGCCTTGCCATCACTGGATTTTTTTATCGCCAGTCCAAAAGATAAACGCTTTTTGGCTGCGAATTTAATCAGTAGTGAAGACAGTTCAAAACGACAGTTTCCGATGGTCTTGGCACATCTGTTAGAAATAGATGATCCTTATGACAATATTTTGTATGCTCCATATCGTTATAAACAAACGCTGATTGATTTATATCAGCGTAATCGTGTGATGCGTTCGATCCGTGATCCAGATGTTTTGCTCGATAAACTTGGAAAATTAAGCAATGACATTCAGGTGTTTGGGACTGAAGAAACATCTTCGTTCTATGAGCACCATACCTTGCATTCGTTTGCGCGATTATTGAATTTCACGCCGTATCAGCTTGCACAAAGCATGATTGGTTTGGGATTGCTGCTACAACCGATCATTCGTCAAGGCACATCAAAGCTGAATAAAGTGTTGATTCTGCCGATCAACAATATTAGCTATTGCTATGAAATTGCAGCTTTTTGGGTCAATTTGATTAGCCGATTTGTGAAAAATCAAGATGCAGAATTACTGATTGGGATTTTGCATAGTGATTCACCTGTACTGTTGTTTGGCTTCCAAGGTGCAGACATTAGGGCTTTAAGTGATGTGTTTACCCAAAATATGGACAGTGACCATTGGGTATCACTCATTGATGCGCAATGGATTGATCCATATTTAGAGCAAAATGCAGGCTTGGCGGTATTGGAACAATCATTGAGTGAACGTCAGATTAGCCTGAGTCACGGAATCAAACTTTTTAGACAGACTTTTATAGAAGAATAATGATGCTGAAAACCAAACCAATGTTGTCTAAATTTTTAGCGACAGTGTGCTTCGTCGGATTTTCTACCGCACTTTGGGCGCAACCCATTGTGATTGAAGGTGCGGTACCGAATGAAACCACCAAGCAAGAAATTTTAAATAAAGCCTATTTAACCTATGGGCAAGAAAATGTCGTTGATAAAATTCAGGTTCGTGCGGTGACTGCACCTAATGGCTGGGGCAATAGTGTGAGCCAAATGATCAATGATGATCTGAAAAAGGTTAAACAAGGCAAACTTTCAGTTCGTGGAACGCAAGTGGATTTAAGCGGAAAAATGTCAAATCAAAATGATATTCAACCGACCAGCACCAAGTTTCAATCTTTAGTCCAAGCACCTTACCGATTTAATGCTCAGCTTTCTGTGAATCAAGCAGAACAAGCGATCATTGATGCAGCTTTACGTAACCGTATCATTGAATTTGAATCGGGTAGTGCGATTTTAGCGTCATCTGGCGTGCAAATTTTAGATGAGATGGTGGTTGCATTAAATCGTGTTGGTGGCAAGAAAGTTCGAATTATTGGACATACGGATAGCTCAGGCAATGCTGAAAAGAATCTAGCCCTGAGCCAAGAACGCGCGAATACTGTTAAAAGCTATTTGATTTCAAAAAATATTAATGCAGCGAATTTGAGCGCAGAAGGTATGGGAGCAAATAAACCTGTTGCTGACAATGCTACACCTGAAGGTCGTAAGAAAAACCGTCGAATCGAGTTTGAAGTGCTTTAACACATCAGATTCAGCCGAAATAAAAACCAGCTCAAAATGAACTGGTTTTTTTATGTATCTTCATAAAATAAAGCCACACATGAAGTGAGATACTTATTTTCAAATAAAAGTTATAGCTGTAAAAAACTGAGTACGGCCTGATTAAATGCTTTGGGCTGTTCAATATTAGAGATATGTGAGGCATTAAGCTCAAACAATGAACTGCTACGCACGTTGTTGATAATATACTGTGCATCCGCTACGGTCGTTACTGGATCTTTTTGTCCGGCAATTACCAGTAGAGGAGTGCGAATTTCTGCCAATTGTTTGCGCATGTCCGCTTGAGCCAAAGCTTCACAGCAGCTAGCATAACCTTCTGGGCTGCCAGCACCAAGGTCATTAGTTAAAGACTCTACAATTGCTGTATTGCTCAGGATAAACGGTTCGGTAAACCAACGTGCGGCTGCGGTATCTGCAATGGGTTTTAGCCCTTGTTCACGCACAAGCTGCGCACGGTCATTCCATGTTGGTGCTTGACCAATTTTCGCTGCCGTATTGCACACAATCACATGGTTAAAACGTTCAGGATGATAAATCGCCAGCCATTGGCCAATCAGTCCACCCATTGAAATACCGCAAAAACTGGCTTTTTCAATATTCAGATGATCCAGTAAATTGACGATATCTGTACCCAGTTGTTCTATTTGATAAGGACCTTTGGGTACGGTAGATTCGCCATGTCCACGGGTGTCATAACAAATAACATAGAAATCTTTTTTGAAAAAATTGATTTGCGGCTGCCACATGCTGAACTTGGCACCTAAAGAATTAGAAAATATCAGCGCGGATTTATGGCTGTCACCAAAAGTTTGGTAATTGATTTCAGCATCATTCGATCTAAATGTTGGCATTTTAAAATCCCTCCCAGCCTCCCTTTAAAAAAGGGAGTGGACTATTCATTCGTTTTGACTCATTCACGACTTCGAATCAGTAGACGGTACAGTAGGTGCATGCACTCTGGTTGCAGTTTGTTTAGGTTTACTCAATATAAGATGAGCAATAATTCCTATACAAATACCCCAAAACACTGAACTGAGACCTAGAAAATGCATTCCAGATACGGTAGCCAAAAACGTAATTAATGCTGAATCACGTTGCGACTCATCGTGCATAGCCGCACTAATATTGGTTGTAATTGCACCAAGCAAAGCAAGACCTGCAAGTGCAGCCACCAACTCTTTGGGTAAAATGCTGAACAGCGTGACAATACTGCCTGCAAATAAGCCGCCTAAAATGTAGAACAGACCGTTGGCAATACCGGCGATATAACGCTTTTCTTTCAGTTCATGCGCATCTTTACCTGTACATAAAGCTGCCGTAATTGCAGCCAAGACAATAGTGATACCGCCTGTAATGGCTACAGCTAAAGACACAATACTTGCGGCACTTAAAATTGGTTTTGCAGGGGTGTCATAACCGCTTAATTTGATAATTGCCATACCGGGCAAAAATTGACCGGTTAAACTCACAATTGTTAATGGAATTGCAAAGTTTAAAGTCGATGACCAAGTCCATTCAGGAGAAATAAACTCTGGGACTGCCAATGCAAAATCCATGGGAACAGGATTGATTTTTCCAAAAAGGAAACTTAAAGAAACACCTGAAATTAACACCCAAATAATGGCATAGCGTGGTGAAAAACGCTTGGCCAGTAAAAAGCACAGTAACATGCCAAACACGATGTAGGGCATACTGTCTGTGGCTTTAAACAATCCAACACCAAATTGAAACAAGATACCGGCCATCATGCCGGCCGCCAGTCCTTGTGGGATGGATTTAAGCAATCGATCGAAAGAGCCTGTAATGCCGATGATAAAAATAATCACGGCAGAGGTGATGTAGGCCGCGACAACTTCATTGAGTGAAATATTGGGAAATAATGCGACCAATAACGCGGTGCCGGGTGCAGACCATGCGGTAATGATCGGGACTTTATATCGAATCGATAAAATAATCCCAGTAATTGCCGCCCCAATGGAGCTGCCCCAAATCCATGATGCCATCATGCTAGATGAAACATCAGCCTGTTGTGCGGCCTGAAAAAAGATAATCATCGGGCCAGCATATGAAATAAGAACTGCTAAAAATCCTGCAACAGTTGCCGAAATCGACCAATCTTCTTTTAAAGTTTTAAACAGGGTCGTCATTGTTTTTGCCTCCGTGCCTCAATGATCCTGTATTACCAAATGATCAGGATTAGCCCTGATCACCACCACCGACTGGCATGACCGTACCGGTCATATATGAAGATTCATCAGAAGCAAGGAAGAGAATTGCATTCACTTGTTCTTGAATGGTACCGTAACGGCCTAAGAAAGTACGGTCAATGGTTTGATCAACCACTTGCTGCATCCATTGCTTTTCAGAGTCCGACAATGGATTCGCATTACGCGGTACTTTACGCGGCGGTGCTTCTGTACCGCCAGTGGCGACAGCATTTACTCGAATGCCATCTTTGGAATGGCAAAAGGCTAAAGATCGAGTCAATGCATTCACGCCACCTTTAGCCGCAGAGTAAGGGATACGGTTAATACCGCAAGTTGCGATAGAGGATACATTGACAATAGCACCCGTCTGATTTTTTAGCATTTCGGGCAAGACGGCATGGCAGCACCACATGGTGGGAAAAAGTGAGCGGCTGATTTCTTTCTCAATTTCTTCCGGTGTAAATTCAGTGAAAGGTTTCATCCAAATTGCACCGCCAACATTGTTAATCAGTACATCAATTCGGCCATAGGCTTCAACCGCTTTGGCTGCAACTGCTGCCGCGCCAGCATAGGTTTCCAAGTTGGCTTTCACCACAATGGCATCACCGTTATTTGCTTCAATTTCTGCTAGGGTTTCATCAACATAATCAGAAAAATCAGCCAAGACAACTTGAGCGCCTTCGCTTGCAACTTGCAGCGCAACACCGCGGCCGATGCCTTGTGCGGCACCAGTTACAATAACAACTTTATTTAAAAATCTTTGACGATCACACATTGAAAAAGCTCCTAAAATTAATTTGCAGAGAATTTTTCAAAGTGGAAGCTTGCAGGTTTAACACCTTCAGCATCTAACCAACTGCGAACTGCTTCAACCATCGGTACAGGACCGCAGAGGTAAATATCGACATCACCGCCATTCAGCCATTCATTTTCGATATGGCCAGTCACATAGCCTTTACGCTCATGGGTAGATTCAGGGCTTGCAACAACAGTGCGGTATTCAAACCACGGGAATTTGCTTTGCAATTCATCCAGTTTTTCAATCGCAACCAAGTCAAAATCATTGGTTACACCAAATACAAGACGTACTGGCTGTTCAGAACCTTTTTCTTCCAAAACTTGCAGCATTGACATAAATGGCGCGATACCCGTACCACCGGCCAGCATCAACACAGGGCGCACCACATTACGTAGATAGAAGCTGCCAAAAGGGCCTTTAAAGCTCATTACATCGCCGGCTTTGGCATTGGCGCTGAGGAATGAGCTCATTTTGCCTTCTGGCACATTACGTACCACAAAACCGGTTAAACGGTTGCCCGGCTTAGAACTGAATGAATATGAACGGGTTTCATCTGTTCCCGGAATGCCGACATTGACATATTGACCAGCCAAGAAGTTAATGTCAGGTTGGCCTTCATCAAGCTGAATATCGAAAGTAATGGTCGAATCTGACAAGTTTTCGACACGTGACAGGGTGCCTTTAAATTCGTGAATTTCTGTTTTGCAAACATCTGAAGAGGCTTGAATTTGGAACACTGCATCTGAAGTTGGTTTGCATTGGCAAGCCAAAATATAACCTTCAGCCGCTTCTTCAGGAGTTAATGCATCTTCAATATAATTTTCTTCAGGCATGTCAAACGAACCTGATTCACAAAATGCGCGGCATGTACCGCAAGCACCGTCTCGGCAGTCCAGAGGAATATTGATCTTTTGGCGGTATGCCGCATCTGATAAGGTTTCACCTTGTGCAACAGAAATAAAACGTGTTACGCCATCTTCAAATTGAAGTGCAACATTGTGGTTTGACATGGCTGAATATCCTATATAAATCTTTGAAACGATGCCTTTCAGCCAAATATCCTTCTGGCTGAAAGGTGTTACCTTGCTGTAAGAACAGTCTTAGAGGTGATAAATATCAATAACTTGATTGATATAATCATTTTTAAGGACAACGTATTTACTCAGAATCTTTGGCTCAGCGCCTGAAAAATCAATTTCATAACGTGACATGCCAAAATAGCTGTAATTGTTTTTGTAGCGGAAGCTTAAAGTGTTCCAGTTAAAACGGACTGTCACTTTATCGCCATTACGCTCAACCACTTCAATATTGCAAATGTTGTGGCTGGTACGTGTATCCGGCATGGTTGCAGAAGAACGTTCTGTTTTGATACGGAACACACGGTCTTCCAAACCTTGACGGTCAGGGTAGTAGATCAATGAGATTTCAGACTGTGGATCTTCGGTCAGTTTGTCATCATCATCCCAAGCCGGCATCCAAAAAGACGCAGTAGAGGCATAGCAATTGAGCCAATCATCCCACTGTTCATCATCTAAAAAGCGTGCTTCGCGGTAAAGAAACTGAGAGATATTTTCAAGCGTTATAATGTCTTGTTGTGCAACTGCATTCATGCGCTTTCTCCCATATTTTCAGTTTCTAAATCCGCCAACTCTTTTTCAGATTGAATCGCTTGTTTCATCATTTGTAGCCAGTATTGGTGCTGTGCCAAATACAGGCCTTCATCTTCAGTTTTAATACCGCTTAAAATAGGTTTTAAACCAATTTCATTGGCAGCATTATCTGGGCCTTGAATCCAGTGTTTTGCACCGCGGCTCATGTCGTTCCATTCAAGCTCAATACCTGCATAGCCGGCTTGGCAAGCACGAAATTCTTCAAGATCGTCTGGTGTTGCCATACCTGAAGCATTAAAGAAGTCTTCATATTGGCGAATACGGCGTGTGCGCGCTTCAGGTGCTTCACCCACAGGGGCAATACAATAAATCGTCACTTCCGTTTTATTGACAGAAATCGGGCGCAGGACTCGAATTTGTGAACCAAACTGATCCATTAAATAGACGTTTGGATATAAACAAAGGTTACGTGAACGCTCAATCATCCACTTCGACATTGGTGCGCCGAATTTTTCGGTATATTCATCTGATTTAACAAAGTTAGGACGGTCTTCTGGGTTAGCCCATTGCGTCCAAAGCAGCATATGGCCATGTTCAAAACCGTATGAACCACCACCTTGCTTGCCCCAAGAACCCGCACTCATCGCACGGATATTGTCACCCGCTTCTTTTTCTTTACGTTGCTGCGTCGTTGCTGCATAGTTCCAGTGAACAGCAGAAACGTGGTAACCATCTGCGCCATTTTCGGCAGTCAGTTTCCAGTTGCCTTCATAGGTATAAGTTGATGAACCGCGAAGTACTTCTAAACCTTGTTCTGACTGATCCACAATCATGTCGATGATTTTTGTGGTTTCGCCAAGGAATTCTTCAAGTGAAGGTACATTTGGGTTTAAGCTGCCAAATAAGAAGCCTTTATAGTTTTCAAAACGTGCCACTTTTTTCAAGTCATGTGAACCGTCTTGGTTAAAGCAGTCGGAATAACCCGCATCAGCAGGATCTTTCACTTTCAGCAACTTGCCTGAGTTGTTAAATGTCCAACCGTGGAATGGGCAAGTATAAGTTGCTTTGTTGCCTTTTTTATGGCGGCAAAGCTGTGCGCCGCGGTGTGAGCAGGCGTTGATCATGGCATTCAGCTCACCTTGGCGGTTACGCGCAATGATGATCGGCTGACGGCCAATGTGAGTGGTGTAGAAATCGTTGTTATTTGGAATTTGGCTTTCGTGTGCCAAGTATACCCAGTTGCCTTCAAAGATGTATTTCATCTCTAAATCGAAAAGGGCTTGATCTGTAAATACAGAACGATGAAGTTTAAATTCGCCACTTTCGAAATCGTCAACTAAAAGTTCGTCAATACGATCTAAATGGCTGGTGTTAATTACTGGAATACGAGGCATGTCCGTTCTCCGACTTTCCAAATGTTTTAGGGAAGTCCTTGAGATGTCCTTGCATTGACATCTCAATTCCTTTAAATAATGCGTTAAGCGCTTGCGCGGCGGCGATCAACTTCAGTTGAAGGTGCAGCAGATTGTTCTTTCACCAATTCCACATTAAAGCTAATGTGTTTGAATGGTTCACTCATACCGCGGCGCGCAATTTCAGCTTCGTCTGTAACATCTTCAGCGGTTGCAACCAGACCGTCACGAGTCGCGAAAGCAAAGTCATCCCACAGGTATTGGTCGCCTTCAATGTTGAATTGCGTGGTGAGCTTGCGATAACCCGGCGCTGATACAAAGTAGTGAACATGTGAAGGGCGGTTGCCGTGGCGGCCCAATTTATTTAAAACAAATTGAGTTGTCCCTTCAGGTGGGCAGCCATAACCTACAGGCATCGTGGTTTGTGCAACATATTTACCGTCATGATCTGAAATAATCGTACGGCGTAGGTTGAAATCAGATTGTGATTTATCGAAGAACGAATAATTGCCTAGGCTGTTGGCATGCCAGATTTCAACTTGAGCACCTTCAATGATGTTGCCTTCGGTATCAGTCACTGTACCTTCAATAAACAGTGTCGGGATTTTGCCTTCTTCAGAACCATCATCCATACGTGCAAAGCCAACTGTTTCTGGTGCACCAGCAACATAAAGTGGACCTTCAATCGTGCGTGGTGTGCCGCCAATAATGCCTGCTTTTGCGTCAGCTTCATCAGCACGTAAATCTAGGTAGTGTTCTAAACCTAAACCTGCAGCCAAAAGACCTAATTCGTTGGCTTGACCTGCATCGGTAAAGTATTCCAGACCTTTCCATAATTCTGATTGAGAGATATCCAAATCTTCAATCGCTTGGAATAAATCACCCAATAAACGTACAATCACTTGCTGTACACGCTCGTCTACAGGGCCAGTTGCAGTATCTACATTCATTTTTTTAACGAGTGCATCAATTTCTTGACGGTTCATACTAATGCTCCTTAAGTATGCAATTTATTTAGGTGGCTTGAATGAAAGAGACTTTCACCTAGCTGCCTGCCATAATCCTTGTTTTTAAAACATTCAATTTTTAGGATATCTACGCTGCAAACATCCAATCTCATCATTCATCTATGGATAAAGCAGCAACCCTTGCAAAAAGTGGTGAAGTGTTGATCTCATTACTTTTGACAAGCCGTATTCCAATCGATTTACATCTCGCAGACTTTTCGCAATCTTGCGTTGTGTACCTGATGTGATATACCTTAGAAGAATAATATTTGACTGTCGAAGATCAAATTTGCATTTTTTTATATTTAAAAGGTATGGACTAGAATGGAACTCAGGCACCTTCGTTATTATGTAGCTGTGGTAGAAGAGCAAAGTTTTACCAAAGCGGCTGAAAAACTCTTTATTGCTCAACCGCCTTTAAGCCGGCAGATCCAGAACCTTGAAGCAGAGCTAGGGATTCAGCTTTTTGAGCGTGGCAGCCGTCCACTTAAGACCACAGAAGCCGGTCAATTTTTTTATCAGCATGCGGTTAAACTTTTGTCTAATGCTGAAGAGATTAAAACCATGACGCAGCGCATTGGTTTAGTCGAAAAAACCATCACCATGGGCTTTGTCGGTTCATTGCTTTACGGCTTTTTGCCTAAAATTATTTATTTATTTCGCCAACAGCATCCCAATTTGAAAATTGAATTGATTGAAATGAGTACCACAGACCAAATTCTGGCATTAAAAGAAGGACGAATTGATGTCGGCTTTGGTCGATTACGTATTTCAGATTCAGCCATACGGCGTGTCTTGTTGCGCGAAGAACCTTTATTGCTGGCGGTACATGCAGGACATCCATTTGCACAGCAAAAAGAAGGCATTTATTTGGCAGATATAGTCGATGAAAACTTATTTTTATACCCAAGCATGCCGAAGCCGAATTTCTCCACCCAAGTTCGCCAGCTATTTTCTGAATACGGCCTTGATCCGAAAAAGTTAAAAGAAGTGCGTGAAATTCAGCTAGCTTTAGGTTTAGTGGCGGCAGGTGAAGGAATCTGCATTGTGCCTGCCAGCGCGCGCAGTATTCAATTTTCACATTTAAACTATATTCCAATATTAGATGATGCTGCTGTCAGCCCAATTTTTATGGCACTTCGATCTATGGATGAAAGTGAATATATACGCTCACTTTTCGACAGTATCTATCAAGTCTATGATTTGGAAGCAATAAAGTATGATCGAGTGGTGATTTAAAAAGCTTACCCAATAAAAGCTTTTTAAATTCTGTTATTATCGTATAGATAATTAAAGCGATAATAATCATGTAAATAGTCAACTTTATGCGAATTTAAGCAAAAATCTTAAATTCGCTTTTTATCGCCTATAAATATAAAAAACAACTCAATCAATGAGTATTTTGATTGAACAGATTTAATTTAACTTTGTTGTAAGATGCTGATATAAAAAATTATTATGATAAACCTACCAAAAAGGTATAAATTTAGAGCTAATCGGTTTTGGACATGAAAAAGTCTTTGCTTCATTGTTCCACCTGCAAGGAACATCGCAAGCAGGAGGCGAGCATGAGCACACAACCTATAAATATCAACACAGTGATTGATGAAGCAAAATTTACTCCATTTCATTGGGGTGTACTGATTTGGTGTCTTTTAATTATTATTTTTGACGGCTACGATTTAGTGATTTACGGTGTTGCCTTACCGCTGCTGATGCAGGAATGGGCACTATCTGCAGTTCAGGCTGGTATGTTGGCCAGTACCGCATTATTTGGCATGATGTTTGGCGCAATGTCTTTTGGAACGCTCTCTGACCGATTGGGCCGTAAAAAGACCATCATGATTTGTGTGGCCATTTTTAGTGGATTCACCTTCTTAGGTGCATTTGCATCAAATCCAATTGAATTCGGTATTTTACGCTTTCTAGCAGGGCTAGGCATTGGCGGCGTGATGCCAAACGTGGTGGCTTTAATGACTGAATATGCGCCAAAGCGTATTCGTAGCACACTCGTTGCGGTCATGTTCAGTGGCTATGCTATTGGCGGGATGACTTCAGCTTTATTGGGTGCATGGTTAGTGACGGACTATGGTTGGAAAATCATGTTCTATATCGCCATCATTCCATTTCTGGCTTTACCGCTTATTTGGAAATTTCTACCTGAGTCTTTAATGTTTCTCACAAAAAAAGGGGAAACTGAAAAAGTCTGTAGCATTGTACAAAAAATTGCACCTGAGCAAAATATCCCACCACAAACTACCTTTAAATTAAATGAAGCTGTTGCAGGTGATGAGGCCCCATTAAAAGCATTGTTCCAACAAGGCCGTACTTTTAGCACCATGATGTTTTGGATAGCATTTTTTATGTGCTTACTAATGGTTTATGCACTTGGAAGCTGGTTGCCGAAACTAATGATTCAAGCGGGTTATTCGCTTGGTGCAAGTATGATTTTCTTATTTGCTTTAAACATTGGCGGTATGGTCGGTGCTATTGGCGGTGGTGTGCTTGCAGACCGTTTCCATTTGAAACCAGTTTTAACAACGATGTTCGCTGCTGGCGCAATCGCATTGATTTTACTTGGTTTTAATAGCCCGCAAGCCGTGTTGTATACTTTAATTGCGATTGCCGGTGCAGCAACCATTGGCTCACAAATTTTACTCTATACCTTTGTTGCACAGTTCTATCCAACTGCGGTGCGCTCTACAGGTATGGGGTGGGCTTCAGGGATTGGACGAATCGGCGCAATTGTTGGACCAGTGTTGACTGGCGCATTGTTAACTTTTGAGTTACCACATCAAATGAACTTTCTGGCGATTGCGATACCGGGTGTGATTGCGGCATTAGCGGTATTTATGGTTAACCTAAAAGCGTCTGTAGATGGTGAAAAAAACAAATCAAAACAAAGCTTTGATGCAGTTAAAACCACCACCAACTAAAGAATATTGAACTCATGAGCCTACTGCACATTAGTAGTAGGCTTATTCTAAAAAATGAACGAACTGTTAGAATCAATAGGCTTTTTATACGTTGTTTTTTAACGCAATTTTAATGCGATAAAAGATTCATTTTAAAGTATTAAAAAAATACATTGCGTTAAAAACCAGCAATGCAAAAGGATCTAAAACCTTAAGAGTAAAAGTCAGGACAGACTTAGATACACAGGACCCGTGTTAAATGAATCAATTTAAGAAGAATGCTCTAGTTGCGACATTATCAATGTTAAGTAGTGCCACATTATATGCACAAAGCAATACAACGACAGAAGTTGAACAACTGAGAAATGAAGTAAATGCGTTAAAACACATGCTTGAACAGTATACGCAGCAACAACAGCAGCAAGCCGTTCAACTGAATGCGGTGAAGCAGCAAGTGTCGACGACGCCTAAGATGGTTGAAAAAACTTTAACCAAAGGTGGGGCTGAGTTCAACTTATACGGTAATGTTCGTATGGACGCATCGTATCAAGCTGAAGGTGGCGCTCGCGATATGCCATATAACCAGATCAATAGCGTACCTTTGGAAGGGAACACCGAAAATAGTGATCGTTTAAGATCAACACTTTCAGCAACGCGCTTAGGCTTAGATTTTAAAACACCGACACAAGTTGGTGATGTCGGCGGTAAAATTGAAGTAGATTTCTTAGGCGGTACTAACCTCGATAATTTACGTATTCGTCATGCATATTTAACTTATGGTAATTGGTTAATGGGTCAGACATGGTCAAACTTTGCCGTTCCAGATTATATGCCGGAAACCATTGATGCATTGGGTTATGTTGGTGGCTCTGTAAAACGTACACCGCAAGTACGCTATACCTACAAATTTGCTCCTGCTACAAATTTAGTTTTAGCGGCTGAAGATTCTAAAGATAGCAGTTCAAATATGCGCTTGCCGGCTTTAACTGCACGATTAAATCATAAGTTTAGCGATACTTTGGCAATCAGCGCTCGTGCAATGGGCTCGGAAAAGAAAACGGATGCAGACACTGAAACCGCATGGGGCGTGGGACTTGGCGCTAAATTGGATCTAACAGAGAAAACATTTATAAAAGCCGATTACTACCATGTTAAAGGTGACAGTAGCTTTGTGTCTTGGACCAACCCCGGTTTTGTGACGAATGCCGATAAAGACATTGTTGAGACCAATGAATTTGATTCGATTACGCTTGGCATTACCCAGCAATTCAATACGCAATGGCGCGGTACATTGGGCTATGGTTATATGAAAGCCGATGAAAATAATGACTATATCAATACCTTTGCTAATAAAACAACAATTAATAAAGACTTATGGCAAGCATGGGCCAATGTGTTCTATAGCCCAACTAAACCGATTAGTTTCGGGCTTGAATATGTCTATGGTGAACGTGAAGCATTTGGCGCTGCGCCAAACGGCAGTAAAAAGGGTGAAGATAACCGTCTAAATGCCGTTGCGATTTATAATTTCTAAGGCAATATACTAAAGGTTGACTAAAAAGCCTGAGCCATGATCTCAGGCTTTTTAGATTTAAATGACATAAAAAATATCTTTTTAAATACTGATTTAATTCAGTATTCTTAAAAACAACATGGACTGAAATTTGTTCTCACTTACGTTTTAGAGTTTTATCTCGACCAATAAATTGTCTAATAAAAAATAGAATTTTAAAGTTTCAAGAAAAACAGTAGTCAAAGTGGGTTTTCTAGGTTAAAACAATTGGACAGACTTGATGTAGATAGGATTGATACATCGTATTAAGTTTACTTCGTTGATAAAAATCACAGATATAAAAATGGAAAAAGCATAAGGAGCACAGAATGCTGGGTAATATGATGTTTAAACCGCTATTAATTAGCAGCATGATTGAACATGCAGGTCGCTATCATGCGGATAGTTTAGTCATTTCAAAAAATACTGATACCACGATTACCGAAACGACTTGGGGGAAAGTTCACGAAAACTCGAAACGTTTTGCCAATGTATTGGTTTCATTGGGACTAAATTTAGGCGACCGTGTTGCGACAATTGCGTGGAATAATCATCGTCATTTAGAGTCTTGGTATGGCATTTCGGGCAGTGGTTTTGTCTGTCACACCATTAACCCGCGTTTATTTCCGGAACAATTAATTTTTATCATTAATGACGCATCCGATCGCGTGATTATATTCGATAAAACCTTCTTGCCTTTAGTCAAAGCAGTGCGACCATTATTAAAATCGGTAGAACACTATATTTGTCTCGATGCTTTTGATGCGGCTATCGCTGAAGATTTTCCAGATATTCAATTTTATGATGATTTAATTGCCGCGCAAAGTACTGACTTTATTTGGCCCGAACTTGATGAATTATCTGCAAGTTCATTGTGTTACACCTCTGGAACGACAGGTAATCCGAAAGGAGTTTTATATAGTCATCGTTCTACCGTGCTACACAGTTACGCGATCTGTATGCCAGATTCACTGAATATTTCAGCACGCGACATTATGATGCCTGTCGTGCCGATGTTCCATGTCAATGCTTGGGGCACACCATACGCCGCAGCCATGGTCGGTTGTACCTTGGTGCTACCAGGTCCGGGGCTTGATGGTGCAAGCCTGACTCACATGATTGATACTTATAAAGTATCTGTGGCTTTGGGTGTGCCAACCATCTGGCAAGGTTTAATCAATGCTGCACAACAAGCGGGTAGTCAACTACCGAGTCTCAAACGCAATGTGGTCGGTGGATCGGCATGTCCACCTGCAATGCTCAAAGTTTTTAAAGAGCAGTTTGACTGCGAAACCATTCATGCATGGGGAATGACTGAAACTAGTCCATTGGGTTCTGCCAATCAGTTCAAAGCCAAGCATCAGCATTTATCTGCAGATGAACAATTACAAATTCGTTTGTCTCAAGGTCGTCCACCATTTGGTGTCGATTTACGTATAACAGATGAAGAAAATGGCACACATGAAGTCACTCGTGATGGCATCACGACAGGTAATCTACAAATCCAAGGTCATTGGATCATTCAAAATTATTTTGGAAAAACTGAGTCTACACACACCGCTGACGGCTGGTTTGACACAGGTGATATTGCAACACTGAATGAAGATGGTTTCCTCAAAATTAGCGATCGCTCCAAAGATTTAATTAAATCGGGCGGTGAGTGGATTTCATCTGTTGATCTAGAAAACTTGGCGATGGGACATCCGAAAATTGCCATGGCAGCAGTGATTGCAGCAACACATCCGAAATGGGATGAACGTCCTATTTTAATTGCAATTAAAAAACCGAATGTCGATTTATCCGATACCGAAATTTTGGATTACTATGCAGACAAAGTCGCAAAATGGCAGGTGCCAGATAAAGTGATTTTTGTCGATGCAATTCCATTAAGTGGTACAGGGAAAATGTTGAAAAAAGACCTACGTGAACAATTTGGTTCTGTCTTACTAGAAAATTAATCCAATTTTAGCGTTCAGGACCGCAAGAACAATTTGAGTTTTTGCGGTTTTTTATGTCTTAGATCATCACTCGAAGGACTTTTGAAATTCCAAAAACCAATTACATCAAACTTTCGTAAAATGGCTTTCAAATAAAAAATACTTCATTGATTAATAACAAAGTTCAATTAATAAAATGGCTTATACGGTCGCTTTAACAGAATGAAAAGCGTAAATTGAAGCTGCATTTATCCTTTAAATATCTTCTATGTTTCCAATTTGGATTTTATTTACTCTTATGGCTGCCTTTATGCAGTCATGGCGTAATGCTTTTCAAAAGCAATTAAGTACCACTGTCGATGTCTATGGTGTCACATTGGCACGTTTTATTTTTGGTCTTCCTTTGGCCTTAATCTATCTGTATGTGCTTTATCAACAACAACCTGTAGAGACAGCGACCACATTTACCATGAAATTTTGGTTCTATGTTGGAGTCGCAGGTTTGAGCCAAATATTAGCCACGATTTTGATGGTGTTATTATTTAAACAAAAAAATTACGCCATTGGTGTGGGCCTAGCCAAAAGTGAGGCGATATTTGCGGCAATCGTGGGTGTGGTTTTTTTAAGTGAACATCTTAGCTTATTTGGTTGGATGGGTGTCTTAATTGGTGGCATGGCAGTATTTTTATTAAGTAAAGGCGGTCAACTGCAACAACTATCGTTACCCACTTTATGCATAGGTGTGGGGAGTGGTTTAAGCTTTGCCATCACTTCATTATTGGTACGTGAAGCAAGCCTTGAATTATTGCATTTACCTGTTTTACATCGCGCAGCATGGGTGCTGTTTAGTGTAATTAGCTTTCAATGTTGCATCATGTTGTTATATCTGGGAGTTTTTAGCCGCAAAACACTGCAAGCGATGTTGCAACGCATAGGGCTAACATTTCGAGTCAGTGTATGCAGCTTTTTAGCTTCATTGGGCTGGTTTACTGCAATGAGTATGCAAACTGTTGCTATTGTCAAAACACTGGGGCAAATCGAAATTTTATTTAGTTTACTGATTTCGACCTATTTCTTTAAAGAAAAATTGGCTCGTTCAGATCATTGGGGTTTAGTGTTGGTTGTGATTGCGGCCATCATGGTGATTTGGGCTTAATCCTGATTTGATTGAATGCTTTATTTATAAAGAGTTTTAGCTAGTACCTGTTGTAATGACATCTGAATTACGATTAAACAAAAGTGCTTCAACGATGGTTTAGTGAACAGAATTTAAGAGGATGAGTTGATCCTATATCATTTGATCTTTAAAAGTCGAAGTTAAAGTCATGTTATTAAATTGCTGTAAATTAAATCAAATTTAAAAATTTGCATAGCCATAGATCTTAAATCTTGTTAGTTTTTAGCATTACATCGTGATATTTAGATCCATTAAAATTTTAGCATTCATTCGTGGGAGGACAATTCATTGGAAACACTTTTGCAAACTTTAACGTTTCATGAATTGTTAACCATTATGGCCTCTGCACTCGGCTGTGGACTTTTAATTGGCTTAGAGCGTGAACGTAAAAACAATCACGATGAGGAACAAGTTTTTGCTGGTTTGCGTTCTTTTACGATCTGTGCCTTGCTCGGGGCATTATGTTTCTTGATTCATTTGGCGGTGGGTTTGATCGGTGCGCTTGCTGTCAGTATGTTTAGTTATTATGGGTTGATTAAACAACAAAAGGATATCGGTTCCACCACAGAACTGGCCTTTGTAATGACCTACTTTATTGGCGCATTGTGTGTTTTTCATATTCCATTGGCAGCCAGTTTAGCAGTCTTATTGACCATCATTTTAATGGGTAAAAATTTCTTGCATGATTTTGCGGGGAATTGGATCAAAGAATATGAACTGCGTGATGGGCTGTTTTTATTGGCCTTGATCCTCATTGCACTTCCGATGATGCCGAATGAACCGTTTTGGGGTTCAGTCTTAAATCCATATGTCATCTTAAAGTTATTAATTTTAATCTTGCTGGTGCAATCTTTAGCGCATATTGCTAAACGCTTATTGTCAGCCAACAAAGCCATTATTTTATCTGCCCTTGCGTCTGGTTTTGTTTCCAGTACCGCAACGATTGCAAGTCTTGGTATGGAGGTGCGGGCAGGAAAAGCCCAAGCCAAATCCAATGCAGGCGCAGGACTATTTTCTTGTGTCGCAACCTTGGTTCAATTATTGATTATTGTATTAGGAGTTAGTTTTGAATGGTTTAAATTGCTCTTAATCCCTTCCTTGGTGGGGATGTTTATTTTATCTTTAGCCGCAATTTACCTTATTCATAGCAGTCCTAAAGGATCAAAGACAGTAAAAAGTTCTGTAGATTACACTATAAATAATTTAAACAATATTCAAGAAAATCAAGCTGAAGACAGCCGAATGTTTAGCTTAAAAGAAGCTGCAATTATCGCAATCACCTTAACAGTAATTCAGGCAATGGTGTATGGCCTGAATGTCTTGCTCGGGGATAAAGGACTGGTTTTGGGTACATTCCTTGCGTCACTTTTTGAAGTTCATGCCGCGATGGCAACCGTGGTCATACAGGGCAGTACTGAAAATTTAACTTTAATTTATGCTGTCGTGATTGGGCTATCAGCGCATGCAATATCAAAATGCATCAATGCATTTTTAACCGGTGGCTGGAAATACTTTGTCTATTTTGCACCGACTCAACTATGCCACATGCTGTGTTTAATTGCGGTATTGATGTTTAGCCTACAATGACCTGATTAAAATTTTTCAAGTTTTAACGCTTTGCTATGTAGTTGATGCAACTTGGCTTTGATCTGCGACCAACTGGTCGAAACCCAACAGACTAAAGAACCAAGTGTAACTAAAATTGCGCCATGCCAGAAACTTAAGCTGAGTTGTGTCTGTAAAATGAACATTGAAATTACAGAAGAAAACATTGGACTGAAATAGGAAAGGGTGACAAGAATGGTAATATTGCCACGAATAATCCCAATATTCCACGCAGCATAGCCCAAAGCCGTAACCGTCGAGACAAGCAACATATAAATGCCGATCGTTAAATCGATCTCGGGAAGCGTTGGCACCCCATGGGAAATAAGCATTTTCAGCCAAAGCACAATCGTAATGATCAAAAAGAAAAATGAAATTGGATTATGACCATGACTATATTTTCGTGTAATGACGCAATATAAAGCCCATAAACTGGCACCTAAAAAGGCTAAAATATAGCTAATAGGATTACTTTGAATATTCGAAATAACCGTGTTCCAGTCAAAACTTTTATTGCCAGTTTGAATCAGAATGATTCCACCCAGACTGATACACAGTCCCATAATCACAAAAATATTGAATTTCAGCTCTTTAAATAAAATCAGGGCAATAATGGTCAAACTTGGCCATAAATAGTTCACCAAACTGATTTCAATGGCTTGTTGTGGTGTTTGTGCCAGTGCTATGGCATATGAAAAGCACAGCTCATAAACCACAAATAAAGTTGTCGCAAAAATTAAATAATTACGGGAAATTTGCTTTAAATTTGGAATACGAAACAGTAATAAAAGAAT
Organism: Acinetobacter sp.; assembly: GCF_050285345.1. Classification (GTDB taxonomy): domain Bacteria; phylum Pseudomonadota; class Gammaproteobacteria; order Pseudomonadales; family Moraxellaceae; genus Acinetobacter. The sequence goes on along the minus strand of NZ_JBLZXR010000024.1, from coordinate 21,161 downwards.
TATGGTACTGAAGGTGTACATGAACAACACGGCAAGGTCAGGCCCAATATTAAAACTAATTTTTTTCAATAAACCGACAATTGATGACCATTGTAGGATCGCACTGAAACCTAGCAGTGTTGCGAGATTTTTGGACATGAGTTCAGACGTGTTGCAAAGGGAGATAAGCTGAAGTGCACAGTATAATGATTATCAAAAGAAGGTGTGATGCTTCTAAAAAATTATTCGTATTTTTTACTTAAAAAATATGTGATTTAGGCTGTGTTTTAATGCTCTGCCCAATATTAAAAATGGATTCTACCTACACTTAAATTGATTTAATTTCAATCAAGGTGATGATACTGGCATTCCAATGTCATTACATTTTATTTTTTAAATGAAGTTTGTTGAACATCATCGAAGTTTAATTGGTTTTATTGCGTATGAAAAAAGCGACTCCTGAGAGCCGCTTTTATTTTGGATTTTGAAGAATTAATTGACGCGTATCCATGTTTGACTGCGACCCAATGCTGAAATACCGATATAGCCACGTCCATGCAGAGTCTTACCATCATTAGACATTTTTGCATTAAAGCTATAGGTCTTACCATTTTTCGGGTCAGTAATTTTACCGCCATCATAGGTGTGTTTACCGGTGTTTTTCAGACCATGCACGATTTGCACACCAAGTAAGGGTTTATTGTGAAATTTCCCCACACATTTCTTACAGCTTTCAGCTTCACCCGGAGTGAGTACATCGACAATTTTTGCCGATAACACACCATTTGAGGTTTCATTAAACTGAACAATGGATAAAGGTTTTTTAGTTTGATCATCAATGGTTTTCCATTTCGTGCCATGCAATGGATCCGCTGCCAAAGCAAGTGTCGATACCAGAGATAAACCAATTATACTCAGAGTTGTTTTTATCATTTTAGAACCTCTATATCATGTTTAGAGATGTGTACGCTAAGACCCTATAAGTAAGGTATGAATAGCAAGACACATGACTGTTGAATTGAGCAAGGTTAGATTGCTAGCTTCGACACTTATACTGCCAAATAAATAAGTATATTTTGTGGAGTTTATATATTGATTTTGAATATTCAATTCCCTAATTAAATAGAAAAAATAGCAGTTATGTTGGACTCTGTTGATATATAAAGGAGTTTGTATTTTTTTATAGCTTTTTCCTTGTCTAAACTTTTGGATAAAGCCTCTAAAAGGTAAAAAATATTTTACAATGTTGAATCTACTGATTAAATATATAGCGTATGATCAGACGAAAACTGAATGAATGGGCAATATTCATATCATTTTCAGCATGTATTAAATTCATAAATAGTCATTAAAAATAATCATTTTATTCATCTCACTTCTGCTTTTAAGCTTGAGCCAGATTAAAGAATAGCTATAGGACAATACATGAAAAACTTTAAAGCCAAGGTTGCTGCAATTACGGGTGCAGGCTCAGGTATAGGTCAGCAGTTGGCAATTTTATTGGCGAAAGAAGGCGCGAACTTAGCATTAAGTGATCGTAATACCGAAGGCCTAGCACAAACTGTTGAACTATTAAAAGCCACAGGAGTGAAAGTCACCCAAACCACACTGGATGTTTCAGACCGAGCTGCTGTGGAAAAATGGGCAGCAGAGACACAAGCTGAGTTTGGTCAAATTAATTTGATCTTTAACAATGCTGGTGTGGCCTTGGCGAGTACGGTCGAAGGGATGAGTTATGACGAAATTGAATGGATTATAAATATCAATTTCTGGGGTGTGGTCTATGGAACCAAAGCCTTTTTACCCTATTTAAAACAAAGTGGTGATGGTCATATTGTCAATATTTCAAGCCTATTTGGTTTAACCGCACAACCGACCCAAAGCGCGTACAATGCCACAAAGTTTGCAGTTCGTGGCTTTACTGAATCGCTGCGTCAAGAACTTGATTTGGAAAATGCAGGAGTTAGCGCAACATGTGTGCATCCCGGTGGCATCCAGACCAATATTGCCAATAGCGCGCGAATGAGCGACAGTATTCGTTCATTGGGTATGAATCCTGCCAAGGCGAGTAAAGCTTTTAATAAAGTGTTAAAAACACCACCTGAAGTTGCTGCCAAAGTAATTTTGGATGCGGTACGACAGGATAAACGTCGTATTTTGATTGGCAATGATGCAAAAATTATCGATTTAATTCAGCGAATTGCACCGACACATTATGCAAAGGCTATTGATTTACTTAGTGGTAAAAAAAAGCGTAAATAATTCCAGTTTTAATCAACTTTAATTTACTTTAATTACAGTAATGAGAGCCACAGCCAAATCTAAAAAGGAGGCGAGATTAAAAGCCTCTTTTTTTAATGAATGATTTTGCATTTAAACTTTGACCTCTATCCAGATATAAAAACAGGTGCATAAAAACAAAAATATTGAAATTTTGATGCAGCGTTAAAATCGTTTGACTTGGGATAGATTTAAAGTCTTATAATGGGTAGATTATTTTATATTTTTTGTACAATGCGATCTTTTACATGGATTACAGTCTTAGTTGGATTGTTCATGTTCCAAAGCCTTTGGAACGTGGCGGCGGCTTTTTGTAATCATGAAAGCAAAGATCAGACCGTACAAACTTATCATTTTGGACATCATCTCAACACGCTTTGTACCAGTGATAATACGCATGAGGTAAATAGATCACCTCACCAAGTTCAAGAGTCGAACAATAATTACAATATTGATATTTTAGAAATTGGTGAAGATCATCAAGATCATTTACCTTCAATGACCCATTTAATTGTGCAAAATGCCCAAATTGCATTAAAAATCCCTGATGTTGAAAATCGGGTGGAGCATCAATTTTACTGGAAAAATAATTATCAAGCACCAGACCTTCTAGGTCGAAATCCGCCTCCTGTCTTTACCCCGCTAATGGTGGGGTAGCCTAAAAATCCCACCACTTTTTTTAATAAATGAGTGGGAAGATCATGAGTTTAAATTCAAGGACTGCAATCAGTCACTGTGTGCTAGCGTGTCTTTTTGCAGCAAGCATGACGCATAGCCATGCTAAAAATGTCACAAGTTATCAGTCGGCACTACAAAAAGTTCAAGCCTATCAATCCGAAAATGAATTGGGGCAACAACGTGAGCAACTGGCTGAGCTAAATCAAAAGCAAAGCCGTTTATGGCAAAACCCGAGCCTGAATATCGAGCAATCCGGTTTTGAATCTGGACAAGAAAAAGAGCTAAGTATTGGAATTAGCCAACCTCTGGATATTTTTGGTCAGCGTAAGCTTGATCGAACCCGAGCTGAAACTTCGAGTCAGCAAATGCAGTTACAACAGCAACTTTGGAATGCACAAAGCCAATTAATTGTGAAATTTGCATGGTCACAATTGATGATTACAGAGTTGGAGCAGCGTATTTATGTGGCGCAAATGAAAGTAAGCCAAGCCAATCTGGAGAGTGTAGAAAAACGCTATCGGGTTGGAAGTATTGCTTTGGTCGATTTTGAGCGTGCACAAATTGAAAGCTTAGAAATCAAACGACTACAGCAACAAGCCTTACTAAAATTACACGCAGCAAAACGCCAGTTGTCCAATTTATGGGGCGAGAGCAACAACCAAGTGTCAACCCAAACTGATGTTGTCGCTTGGCCAGACCAAAGTGAGCAAACCGTTCAGAACTATATTACACAAGGTTGGTTAGAAAAATTATATGTGCTGAATCTGAAACAAGCGAACTATCAAATTGATAACTTAAAAATTAAAGGACGCTCACAACCGACTTTAAATATAGGAATGACAAGTACGCAAACTCCTGAAGAAAAAGATGATACCGCCTTGGTGGTTGGCGTTGAACTGCCGCTGAATCTTTTTAATCGACAGCAATATACAATTCCAATGGCGCAGAAACAGCAATTGCTGATAAACCAACAGCAGCAACGTGAGCTACAACAACAGATTTTGGATATCGCGAATCAATTACAGCAACTGAAAGGCTTAAAAAATCAAAATGAAGCTGTATCGACACAAATTAAGCTGGCTGAAAATGTTCAAAAACGAACCTTACAAGGTTTCCAAGCGGGTAAATTTTCACTGACAGATATTCAGCAATCGACGATGCAATTACAAAATCTCCGTTTAGCACAATTGGAGCTACTGAGTCGTGCATGGCAAACGGCATTGAGTGCGGAAGCATTGAGTATTGGCACGACCTTTGAAGATATTAGTCGCTCGGATGCTTATTCGCAGCTGCATAAAAAAGCCACTGAAGCAACACAGAATTTAATAAATTGGGGAAATTAATATGATGAATTTTAAAAAAAAAGGTAAAGTTTCTCAGTCCCTTATCATTTTGATTTTGTTGCTACTTACTGGGGTCTTGAGTGTCATTATTTGGTTTAGTTCAAGCCATAAACAGACCGATGAACACGGACATGAAGAGGAAACTGAACATGGGCATGAACAGGAAGAAGGTGAGCATGCCGATGAGGGAGAAATTCAACTTTCGATGCAACAAATGGTGGAACAAGGTTTAAAACTGGCAACAGTTGAACAGGGCTTGGTTGAACAAGTTATAACTTTACCGGGTAAGCTGGTGGTGAATACCGATCAGCAAGCACATATTTCACCTAATTTCAGTGGTCATGTTGAGCAAGTCAATGTGAGTTTAGGGCAAAAAGTGGAGCAAGGACAAATCTTAGCTGTACTTTCCGTACCTGAATTAATCGACCAACAAGCAAACTTGCAAATGGCTCGCTCAACGCTTGAATTGGCGAGACAGGAATATCAACGCGAACAACAATTGTGGTCGCAAGGCATTTCACCGAAACAGGATTTACAACGTGCTGAAAATGCTTATCGTCAAGCACAGATTTCGATTCAAGCAACGCAATCACGTTTAAAGGCACTTGGTGCGAGTGGAAACCAAGGTCAGTTTATGATTAAAGCGCCGATCTCTGGGGTAATTAGTCAAAAAGATATCGTGGTGGGTGAAAATGTACAGTTGGCAGATCAGCTTTTTGTGATCGAACAACTCAAAGATTTGTGGCTAGAGTTTAGCTTGCCTAATCAGTTCTATGGCCAACTTCAAGCAGGACAAAATATTCAGTTTAAAGTGAATGGGCTGAATCAGGTCTATGCTGCGACCATTCAAAGTCTTAATTCACAAGCCGATCAACAAACAGGACGTTTGGTTGTTAGAGCTAAACTAAACTCACAAGCAGCCGAATTACGCCCCAATGTTATGGTCAATGTTCTGATTACGAAACCTACCGAAAAACCAGCATTAAGAATCCAAAAATCTGCTTTACAGAAAATTAATGGTAAAGACAGTATTTTTATTGTGGAGGCACAAGAAAAAGATCAAGTTCATTTTAAAGCTGAACATGTCGTGATCGGTCAAGCTTCGAGTGATGGTCAATGGCTAGAAGTTTTATCCGGCTTATCTGCTGGGCAAAAATATGTGGGACAAGGCAGCTTTTTGCTGAAATCTGAACTTGAAAAAGATGAGGCTGCCCATGAACACTAATTCTGATTTACCGCAAGCAGAAGGCTTGTTCGAACGCATTATTCAGTTTTCGATTCAAAATGCCATTTGGGTTGTCTTGTTTTTTTGTACGTGGATTGCTGTCGGTGTTTACAGTTATAGTAAGTTACCGATTGATGCTGTGCCGGATATTACCAATACCCAAGTCCAGATTAATACCCAAGCCAACGGGTTTACTGCACTTGAGGTTGAGCAGCGGATTACTTATTCCATTGAAAATGCGATGGCAGGGATTCTAGACCTCGAATTGACCCGTTCCATTTCCCGATATGGACTTTCGCAGGTCACGATTATTTTTAAAGATGGTACGGATATCTATTGGGCGCGGCAACAAATTAACCAGCGCCTGCAAGAAATTCAATCCGACTTGCCTGCACAAGTTACGCCCACGATGTCGCCAGTTTCAACCGGCCTAGGTGAAATTTACCAATGGGTGCTCAAAGTCGATCCGGAGGCAAAAAAGCCGGATGGTTCAGCTTATAGCGCCATGGACTTACGTGAAATTCAAGATTGGATTGTTCGCCCACAATTACAGCGGGTTAAAGGCGTTGCGGAGGTCAATAGTATTGGTGGTTTTGAAAAGACGTATGTGGTGTCGCCAGATTTAAGTCGGATGCAACAACTCAATATTAATTTAGACCAGTTACAACAAGCCCTTTCAGAAAATAATGAAAATAGAGGCGCAGGCTTCCTTGAAGAAAATGGCCAGCAACTGACTGTTCGAGTACCGGGTACATTGAACAGTCTTTCTGATATTGAAAATACGCTAATTACCAGTCCAAATGGCAACCCGATTCGGGTCGCGGATATTGCACAGGTCAGTATTGGACATGATTTAAGAACCGGGGGCGCAACCTATAACGGGCAAGAAACTGTATTGGGCATTGCCATGATGGCTATGGGAGAAAATAGCCGTACAGTCTCTCAAGCGGTAGATCAGAAAATACAGGATGTACAGCAGAGCTTACCTAAAGGCGTATTGATTGAAACGGTTTATGACCGCACAACTTTAGTTGAAAAAGCCATTAACACGGTACAGAAGAACTTGGTTGAAGGTGCCATTTTAGTCATTGTGGTATTGTTTATCTTCCTCGGAAATATGCGGGCTGCGTTAATCACGGCTTGTGTGATTCCTCTATCAATGTTGTTTACCTTAACGGGTATGGCGCAACAAAATATCAGTGCCAACCTGATGAGTTTAGGCGCACTTGATTTCGGGATTATCGTCGATGGTGCGGTGGTTATTGTTGAAAACTGTATTCGTCGTTTAGCCCATATGCAGCAAGCGTTAAAGCGACCATTAACCCAAATTGAACGCTTTAAAGAAGTCTTTCTTGCCGCGCGACAAGCACGCCGTCCACTCATTTTTGGCCAATTGATTATCTTGGTTGTTTATTTGCCTATTTTTGCACTGAGTGGCGTAGAGGCAAAAATGTTCCATCCTATGGTAATGACAGTCGTTTTAGCTTTGGTTGCAGCCATTATTTTATCCATTACCTTTGTACCCGCAGCGGTTGCTTTATGGGTCAAAGGCGATATTAAAGAATCAGAAAGCCGCTGGATGAGTTGGCTGAAACAACAGTACCAACGCAGTTTAGATTTAGCATATGAATATAAAAAAGTCGTGCTGACCTTTGCGATTTGTTTATTGGTCATTACCGGACTTTTAAGCACCAAAATTGGCAGTGAGTTTGCACCACAACTAAGTGAGGGCGACTTTGCAGTACAGCAGCTCAGATCACCCAGTACAGGCTTGGAGGAATCATTAAGGATTCAGGAAAATACTGAAAAATTATTGCTCAAACAGTTTCCTGAAATTAAAGCCATTTTTGCCCGAACTGGTACGGCTGAAGTCGCAACCGATGTGATGCCACCCAATATTTCGGATGGCTATATCATGCTGAAAGAGCACAGTGAGTGGCCAAATCCAAAAGAAAGTCTGGATGAACTGCGCTCACGGATGGTTGCATATCTAGCTACAATTCCGGGGAATAATAGTGAGTTTTCACAACCAATTGAATTACGATTTAATGAACTTATTTCAGGGGTTCGTAGTGATGTCGGTGTAAAAATATTCGGCGATGATATGTCTGTCCTGACGACAGAAGCTGAAAAAATAGCCAAGATCATTCAAAAAGTATCGGGAAGTAGTGCAGTTAAGGTTGAACAAACCTCAGGACTACCTTTACTCAATATTGAAATTGATAAGGCTTTAGCTGCGCAATATGGTTTAAGTGTACGTTCAATTCAAGATTTGGTTGCAACCAGTATTGGTGGTCAAAGTGTCGGTGAGATTTTAGAAGGTGATCGACGTTTTGATTTTGTTATACGCTTACAAGATCAGGATCGGAGTGCAGCAGTTATATCGCAATTGCCTTTACGACTTCCAAATGGTGGCAGTATCGTGCTTGCTGATGTGGCAACGGTGTCGAATATGGATGGCATCAACCAAGTTAGCCGTGAAAATGGTAAGCGTCGCATTATTGTGACCAGTAATGTAGAAGGACGTGATTTAGGTTCATTTGTAACTGAAGTACAATCTGAGCTAAAAGCCTATTCATTACCAAGTGGTTATTGGATTGAATATGGTGGTCAATTTGAAAATCTGGCATCAGCCAAGTCTCGTATGCAAATCGTGATTCCATTGGCATTAATCACGATTTTTATTTTATTGATGGCGGTGTTCCATAATATTAAAGAAAGTTTACTGGTCTTTACAGGTGTTCCATTTGCATTAACCGGTGGTGTGATTTTCCTGTGGCTACGTGATATTCCGTTATCCATGTCTGCGGGCATCGGGTTTATTGCGCTTTCGGGTGTGGCTGTGCTCAATGGATTGGTGATGTTAACTTTTATTAAAGACCTACGTCAGAAATATGAGTTACATGAAGCGATTTGGATGGGCGCGATCATACGACTTAGACCTGTGCTCATGACTGCCTGTGTGGCATCTTTAGGTTTTGTCCCTATGGCACTTGCAACAGGCACAGGTGCGGAAGTACAGCGACCTTTAGCCACGGTGGTCATTGGCGGCATTATTTCTTCCACTTTCCTGACTTTAATTGTGCTCCCTGTGATTTATCGATGGAGTAGTACAAAACATAAGTCTATGGATGAGCTCATTTAGGAACTTATAAAAAGCAGCATCATGATTCACCTCGATGCTGCTTTTTTATTTCAAAACCAATTCATTTCAAACTTAGAAAATCGCTTGAGTATTTCTTAATAGTTTTACTTTGATCAAAAAATCGAATTTTTGAAATATTTTGATATATGTATATCAAATAAACCCACTACAATCGCTGCGGTAAATTAAATCAAATTGATTGCAACGATATGGAAATTTCTGCTTTATCACACCATACCTTAGGTACACCATTAACACTGATGAGTACCTTAGTACTTGGCATTATGTTGAACCAGCAGGCTCTGGCTGTTGAGGTTCTACCTGAAATTACAGTGGATGTCACTTCATTATCCAAAGAAGAAAAACTCAGACAAGAGCTTGCCAAAGTAAGTGGTGCAACCAATCTCATCACGGCTGAAGAAACCAAACGTGTTGCAAAGATCAATAATGCCGATTTATTCCGTAATCAGCCGGGGATTTATGCGGCTTCATCTGGCAATGAAGGAATCAAACTATCGATTCGTGGCTCGGGAATTAATCGCGCACCCGGGGCACATGGTTCAGGCCTATATGTCACTTTGGATGATTTACCCTTTACAGGGCCTGGTGGTACACCTTATGAATTACTTGAACCATTGTGGGTCGATACTGTAGAAGTCCTTCGTGGTGCAAATGGATTACAGCGCGGGGCTTTAAACTTAGGCGGTAATATTAATTACAGCACACCAACTGGTAGAGATGCAGCGAAACTAAAATTGCATCATGAACTGGGGAGTCGTGGATACCAGAAGTCTGAAATCAGTTCGGGACAACAACTCGGTGATTTGGACTACTTTATTTCACTCACGCAGAGTGATCAGGATGGATTTCAAGATCATTCATCCAGTCATAGCAAAGGGATTGCTGCAAATATTGGCTATCAAATCAATCCAACGACCGATACACGGTTTTATTTACGTTATCGTGAAACGGATCATCAAACACCGAGACGTTTAACTCAGCAACAAATACAAGACGATCCAACGCAAGCAGTTTCTTCAAATGTCACATTAAATAATCATCGCCCACAACCCGGCAGTTTATGGTTAGCCAATAAGACCAATATGACACTGGAGTCAGGTGATCAATTACAGTTGGGTTTGGCTTATCATCATTATCCAATGGATTTACAAGAAGGTTTTTATAGTACCGATGTTGATTATGATGATATAAGCACCTTAGTGCGTTATCAGTTTGATCGTGAGTTCTTAGGTAAAGAAAGCCAAAATAATATTGGTTTTCGAAGTACCACGCATTTGCCCGATGGAAAGGTGATTGAGCGTTTACGTATAGATCAAGGGGATTATCCCGCAGGTACGCAAACACGGCACTATACTTATCAAGGTGGCGATTATGTTATGCATTACACCAATGCACTCGCACTTTCACCCCAGCTTTGGGTCGATAGTCGCCTTGCTTTGGCATATACCCATCGCGAAAGTGAAGTGACTTGGCCGATTCAGAGCCGTAAGGAGAATGATCGTGAATGGAATCTATTGCCTTCACTAGGGATACGTTATCAACTTCAAGCGGAGACGCAGTTATTTGCCACTATCAGCCGCAGCATAGAAGCACCGCATCCGTGGTCTTTAATTTGGGGTTCGGATCAATATTTTCCTGACAAGAGTGGTGTGGCAACAGGCCGTCAAAGTGCACCGATTCATTTAAATACCCAAATGGCAAATACTGTGGAAGTCGGTGGACGTGGACGCAATCTCTTTGGTGAATGGAATATGGCGTATTACTATTCGGCACTGAGTGATGAATTACTCGCAGTCGAAATACAATCTGATCCAAAACAGATCATTGCGGAATCCAATGCATCCGATACGATTCATCAAGGGCTTGAATTCGGCTTAAATAGCCAATTGTGGGACAATGATCAATTTGGAAATATTCAACTGAATCAGTCATATACTTACAATCATTTCTATTATAAAGATGATGCGATATTTGAAAAAAATGAATTAGCTGGGATTCCTAAACATATTTATCAGGCCGAACTACGCTATGAACATCCGCAAGGATTTTATGCGGGGATCAATACGGTCTATGCTGCCAAAGCACCAACAGACTATGCCAATAGTTTTTATGTCAATGACTGGCAAACATGGGGAGCGACGATTGGCTATATGCAACCACAAAAGGAATATATGGCCTGGCTAGATTTTCGAAATATCACAAATGAAAAATATGCATCGACTATTACACCGGGTTATAACGATGCAGGAAAAGATCCAGCTCGGATGACGCCGGGTGATGGTTTTGGCGTATATGTGGGACTGAGTTATAGCTTCCGTTAATCATCTAGATATAAATAGCTATTCAAAATAAAAAGGGAGAAATAAAGTCTCCCTTTTATTTTTATCAAATGAATCTGCAATGGATTAATTAATTCAGTTTAAATTAGTGGGCATCCTGAATTCTGCGCCAAGGTTGAGCTTCTTCAATTTCATAAGCCAATTCGATTAAAGTTTTTTCATCTCCGACATCAGCAGAAAGCTGCATGCTAATAGGCAGGGCATCTATGGCTGTTTGTCCCATCGGAATAGACATCCCCGGTGCACCTACGACATTTTGTATCGGGGTAAAGGTGACATAATTTTGTATACGTTCAAATAATTGATCAAATGGCAATTGTGGTGATAAATAGCCAATTTTTGGTGTGGTGTGCGCCAATACAGGGGAAAGCAGCACATCATAGTGTTTAAACAGCTCACGATATTGCTGCTGCATTTTCTTTAAACGATAAATAAATAGAGGCGTTTTGTAGAAATTTTTCTTATACAGATGCGCTAACCCAATGGTTAAATTATCCAATTCTTTGGGATTAAAATCTGGGCCAAATATTTTCCTGCCAAAACTACTGAGTAGAAACGACAGCATGCCCCAATATTCACTAAAATCACTTACAAAGCTAATCGAAATAGGCAAATGCATTTCTTCTACATGATGACCTAAATTTTCCAATAAATTTGCAGTTTCAAATAAGGTTTGCGTGGTTTCCCGATCAATTTGTCCCGTAATCGACTGCGGCACTAAACCTATGCGAAGACGACGTTTTGATGGGCCATAAATAGTACCAATACGAGGTAGAGCTTTGTTGTAATAACTCGATTCCATTCCGGCAAAAAAGTGTGCTGTATCGCGAACACTACGCGTTACCACACCTTCGCTAATAATATTAATCGGCAATGTACGTGCAGCTTCAGTATCGTATGTACGGCCGCGACTTGGTTTGAGTCCAATTAGACCACAACAGGCAGCAGGAATACGGATAGACCCACCACCATCATTGGCATGTGCAATTGGTACTACACCCGCAGCAACCAATGCCGCAGAACCACCGGATGACGCACCGCAGGAATAATCGGTATGCCATGGGTTATAAGTCGCTGTACCATTTTTATATTCGGTAGTTGCGTTTAGACCAAATTCAGGTAGTTTTGTTTTCCCTAAAACCACAAAACCTTGATCTAACATTTGCTGACTAATTTGTGGATTCGACTGAGCGGGTTTTGCATTGACCGCTTTTGAGCCATGATTTGCGGGTAAGCCTAAATAATCGAGATTATCTTTAAAGAAAAAGGGTACACCTGCAAATACGCCATGTTTGATGATATAGGCATTTTCTTGCGATGCACGTTCAAAACATTCAAGTTCTATCGCATTTAAGGCTGGATTGACTTGCTTGGCACGGGCAATTGCGGCTTGAGTGACTTCTTGCACAGACACTTGTTTGGCTTGTATCAGTTGAGCAATGCCTGTTGCATCTAAGTCTGCAAGTACATCATTGCTAAAGGCGTGAATTCGTTTCGTGATTTTTTTATTTTCCATGAATAACTCGATTTATTTGTTTTGGTATATAGATATATCAATGCTGCTTAAGCGCATTTTTTAATGCGCTTAAGCTTACAGATTCAACTGAATTTACTTTAGATATGACACAGATGATTTCATCTTTAACGATTCATAGAATAGTAATGACAATTAAAATTGTCAAATTACTCATATTTCTGAATGGTTAGATAAATTGAGGATAGAGAGTAGGGTATCTACAGCCTGTTGAATCTCGGCATTCCATGCAAAGGAACAATTTAAACGTATACATTGCGTTTTTTGCTCCGAAATATTAAATAGCTGGCCTGGTGCAACGCCAATATTTTGTTGAATAAGCTGTTGGTAAATCTGCATGCTATTAATTTGTTCAGGAAGTTTAAGCCAAAGAAAATAACCACTTGGATGATACTGCAATTTACAGCCTGTCGGTATGCGGCTTTCAAGATAGCGATAAAACTGTAATTTATGCTGTTGTAGGCTTTTACGCAAAACACGTAAATGCTTTTCATAGTGATAATTCGAGATGAATTCTACTAGGGCATTTTGCAATAAGGTATTTACAGAAATAGTGCTCATTAACTGCAAGTGTTGAATGTTTTGTGAATATTTACCTGCATGTACCCAGCCAACACGAAACGCTGCACCTAAAGTTTTTGAAAATGAAGAACAATGCAGCACCATATTATGTTGATCAAAATATTTCATTGATAATGGTTTTTTATTGCCGAAATACATTTCTTCATAAACATCATCTTCGATCAGATGCACATTATATTGGTGTAGTAATACAGCGATTTTTTGCTTAATTTCATCCGCAACGGTAAAACCAATCGGATTATGCGAATTCAGCATTAACCAGCAAATTTTAACGGGATAGGTCTTTAAAATATGTTCAAAGGCATCGAGATCAAAACCATCTTTCGGATGTTCGGGAATGGTCACAACTTTTAACCCGAGACGTTCAGCTGCTTGCAATGCACCATAAAAAATATTCTGTTGCAACACAATATAGTCACCGGGATCTGCAATCGCTTGTAAGGATAAATTCAAGGCATCCATACAACCTGATGTAATGACAATGTCATCTGGGTCGGTTTGAATCCCTTGCATACAGTAGCGTTGAGCAATTAATTTTCTGAGGGCTAAATTACCTGGTGGCAAGTTATCAATCGCATCATAACTTTTTTTATTACGTGAAATTTGCCCCATAATTTGCGTGAGTTTCTTCGAAAAAACCACATCTTGTGATGGAAATGCAGAACCGAATGGAATGATGTGTGAATCTTGAATGGATTTTAAGTATTGAAAGACGAGTGAGTTAATTTCGACAGGCGTATTTAAAGAGATAATCTGAGCGTGTTCATTTTCAGATTCTAAAATCGTTTGTGCTACATAATAACCTGACTTTTCACGTGCATAGATTAAGCCACGAGATTCAAGCTCTTGATAGGCATTCATCACGGTAATTAAACTAAAACCTGAGAGTCGAACTTGCTCACGAAGCGATGGCAGCTTCTCATGAGCTTTTAAGGTTCCATTTTCGATGAGTTGACGTAAGTGCTGAGCAAGCTGTTCAGATTTATACATATCATGAAGGGCTAAAAAATCTGTTATAAATATATCAGTTTAATTTCTTTTGTAGTTATTTTTTATAACAAAAAGCTAGATTTCTCGGTTAAAAAAAGCTTGTAACCAGAGAGTGATTACAAGCTTTTTTATGATTCTAATTTTGTATTAAGGGAGATATGAATTGTCTGCACCAACGACAAATGCAACGCCAATACAAAAAAGTAGAACATAAATAGTGAACCAAATGATGGCACGTTTAAATGCTTTATCAGAAATCTCACTATCAGCATATTTTTGCGGTTTTTTAGGTTGTTGGTCATTCATAAGACGTACTCTAAATACCTAGTAGTTGTAGGTGATTATTCATGTATAAGGCAATGAGAGGTAGATACAAAAAAATGATTTATTTCTATAACAGTTATAATTAGCTCATAATTTTTTAGGTGATCAATATAGTCGAGGATGACATCACATGAAGGATTATTTATCGTTCAAAGATCGTAATATTTATTACAAGACAACTGGTGACGGTAAGCCATTGATGCTTGTTGAAGAAAAGCAGGTGCAAAAGGGCAGCCTAAAACTTGAAGTGCGACACTTTTGTAGTTAGTTGAAAAAGTTAGGTTTATTCATAAAATCATTAGACTTTTTCAACTCGCAATTGGAAGGCACACAATCAAGATACACCCCCAACTTTCTCAACAAGATGAAAGATACAAAATTTATGCAACTTTGAAAAGTAAAAGTTCAATCGCTATGCTTGCTCGAGAGTTAGGACGGGACAGCATGTTAAATAAAATTATTCACAGGCTCAAAAATAGAACTCCCCTTAAGCGACTCAAATTTAAGTAACAACTTGGTTAGGAGGTCGGCCTGATTCTGTAAATTTATTTAAGACAGTTACACCTGCATGAATCTCGTTGACTTGCTTATCAAAATTCCTAGCGCTGAGTTTATCTCCTAGCATTATAGTTTGATGCAATGCATCTTAGTTTCAACTAAGCTTCTTCGATGATACCCAGACCATTTTTCCCAAATGGTTCTGCCTAAATGTTTAACTGTTCAAAGTAGCTTATTTCGCTCCAATAGAGAGTGTATTTTTGCATTTTTATCGGGATATTTACTCAGGGATGTGGTCTCCGATAAATTTTGTATGATTAATCCATATGTGTTTGAAAAATTAGCAGTATAATTCTATCACTTTTTTAGCTGATTAAGTTGTTATGTCTTCATTGATCAATTTTTTATCCCGCTTCAGCACCACAACTATTCAGCGTAGTCTTAGCTATGCTAAGCACATTGATAGGGAAACGATTGAGTTTTTTGAGACAAGCGGCGATATCACGATGTATGCTCAAATTGAGGGTACAGATTATTATGAGACTGCGATTACCTATAATTTTAAAAAGGATCGTTTAATTGATGACGAATGCACTTGCCCAGTTGCATATAATTGTAAACATGCTGCGGCTTTAGCACGGTTATTCTTCCAAGAATATCGTCAGGAATTTCAGCAGCGTTATGCTGAATCTAAATCCCCTGCAAACCGCCAACAGGGGGATGATCAGGCGCAACGCTGGTTGCATGACTTTAAACTGCATTTACAACAGACTGAACCTGAGCAATCTACAAAAACAAACACACATTTAATTTACCTGTTAAATCAGTCTATTAGCTTAAAAAAATTGACTCTTGTAGTGCAGAAAGCTAGACGGAATAAAAATGGCTCAATTGCCGGTGAAAGTGATTATATACAATATGAAAATATCACCAAAAAGCATCTGACGTTACCTGAACAAAAACGACAATTATTTAACCAAGTCTATTATTACGCCAAAATAAACAGCGACAATCACTTTTATCAGAGTAATCTTGATATCTCCGGGATTTTATTGGAGCATTTCAAGTCTTTTATTCAAAGTGGCGATGTTTATTGGCAAAAAAAGAACCATGTCGCACTTCAATGGTCAGAGCAAGGCTACAACATCGAATTTATATGGGAACAAGGTGTCAAAAAACAGACTGAGCATTTAAATATTGAATTGGTCAATGGTGATATTCGACTCGATTTAAAATCAAATCCACATATCCAAATTCTCGCCAGCCAGCCACCGTGTTATATCGATATTCGACAGAATACCGTGGGTCAGTTATATGGTGAATATACGGCAAATCTACTCTATCATTTCTTGCAGATGCCTGATCTCCCATCCACGCTATTGACTGAATTTGAGCAGATGACTCATCAATATTCAGATGCGTGGAACCTGCCTCAGCCTGAGTCTATTCAGAATATTCAGGTACTAGAGGGTAGTCCCCAGCCAATTTTACGCTTTGGCGTTTTAGATAAAATTGATTGGAAATTCGAGGAGTCTGTTTGTGCTGAAATTGAATTCTCCTATGCAGGCGGGCGAATAAAAGTAGGTGCATCAGGTGACAGTTTTATCGGTGAGCAGCATGGCAAAATGGTGCGACAGCTTCGGGATTTCACTCAGGAGCAACAGGCAATCCAGCGTTTACAGCTGTTAGTCGAATCATTGGAGTGGGTGAAAGATCTGAGCAATGACCAGCTATTAAAACTGGATAAACAACGTCTCGATTCTATAGTTTTTGCTTTCTATGGAGACTGGATCAGGCAACTCATGCCCATCAATCAAATTGAATTGATGGGGTGGCAAATAGAGCATCTGAAACGTAGCCCCTTTAACCTGCAATATGTTGAAAATTTAAATATTTCCATCACTGAATCTGAAAGCCAGCAGGACTGGTTCAATATCGGGGCAACTGTTCAAGACAGTGCAGGCAATTGTTATGATTTGCTCGATGCAATCGTAGCTTTGGTGCAAAAACATCCTGATTTACTTGATCCGAAAACTTTCAGTGATCTTGATGACACTCAAATTTTCACCCTGAAAACTGCAGTGGATCAACCCGATTTGGCACTATCTGTCAGGGAGATTAAGCCGGTATTATTGCATCTCGGGAGCATTTTACAGCAAGAAGAGCGCAGCATAGATCGCTATGATGCGAGTCAGCTAGTAGAGTTACAGCATAATCTTGGGATGGCGTGGCAGGTCAGTGATCGCTTGCAGCAATTTGCGCAGAAATTCAAACAAGGCTATCAGCAGCAATTGCCGACACCAGACGGTTTTCAGGGGCAGTTGCGTCCGTACCAACAGCAGGGCTTAGGTTGGTTACAGTTTTTACGGGAAACTCAACATGGCGGGATTCTGGCAGATGATATGGGTTTGGGGAAAACTGCACAAACTTTAGCACATTTACTCATGGAAAAGCAGGCTGGACATTTGCAGGATAGACCTGCACTCATTGTTGCGCCAACATCGTTGATGCACAACTGGTTCAAAGAAGCGGAAAAATTTACCCCTGAGCTTAAAGTTCTGTTACTACAGGGGCAGGACCGCCGTCAGTATTTTGACCAGATTCCGCAATATGACATTATTTTAACCACCTACCCACTATTATCGAGAGATGAAGAACAACTAAACCAATATGAATACCATCAACTCATTTTGGATGAAGCGCAGAATATCAAAAATCCGCATGCCAAAGCTGCACAGGTAGTACGGCAATTAAAAGCGCGACATCGCCTGTGTCTGACTGGCACCCCGATGGAAAATCATTTGGGTGAACTGTGGTCGTTATTTTATTTTCTGATGCCAGGTTTTTTATATTCGCAAGAAGTTTTTAATAAAAAATATCGCCATCCTATTGAAAAACGGGGTGATCAGCAGTTAAGGCAAAAATTGGTGAATCGTATTAAGCCCTTTATTTTACGTCGCTTAAAAACTGACGTTGCCAAAGAATTGCCAGAAAAAACCAGCATTGAAGTCAACATTGATATGAATGAACAGCAATCCAAGCTATATGAAGCTGTTCGCGCCACGATGCAGGAAAATATTCAGAAAATTGTGGCAGAAAAAGGTTTTAAGCGTAGTCAAATTCAAATTTTAGATGCCTTGCTAAAGCTGCGTCAGGTCTGTTGTCATCCTAGCTTGCTGAAACTGGATTCAGTTAAAACTGGACAGGCACACTCCGCCAAACTTGAACAGTTGATGGACATGGTCGTTCCAATGGTGGAAGAGGGAAGAAAAATCCTCATCTTTTCACAATTTACTTCAATGCTAGAATTGATTGAGCAGCGACTCAATAACGCAAAAATTGGCTATGTGAAGCTGACTGGAAAGACCAAGAAACGAGATGAAGCTGTTACTACATTCCAGTCTGGGCAAGTACCTGTGTTTTTAATCAGCCTTAAAGCTGGCGGTGTTGGCTTGAATTTGACAGCAGCGGATACGGTCATTCACTATGATCCATGGTGGAACCCCGCTGCTGAAGATCAAGCTTCTGATCGTGCATGGAGGATTGGACAGGATAAGCTTGTATTTGTATATAAGTTAATTACCAACCAAAGCATAGAAGAAAAAATTATTGCCTTGCAGAAAAATAAAGCAGAACTGGCACTATCTATTCTAAGCACCGATCATGAAGGAGAGGCAAAACTTACGGAAAATGATGTGATGAAATTGTTTGAGAAATTTTAGTCTTTTTACAGGTTCGACTAGAATGTATCATTATAAGGTCTTTAACCATATCATTACGCGAATCTCAACTTTCTAAACTCTTGAAATAAAAAGGACATAACACAATTTAGATTTCGACTAAGAAAACTACCTCATGTTATGTCCATTTACGAATTTATCATTTCTGTGTATTTATTCATAGACTCTTGCTATTCACTTATCGTCACAAAGCCATTAAGAACGAGAGGATTCCCTCCAGCTTTAACCGATATTGGGTGGTGTTTCAAAACTTAGATGTTTGTATGACGATGTGACACTCCTTAACCCAAATTAAATTGGGATGTGGTGTCGCACTTCAAGTTTTAGGCTGCCCTCAGTATCGCTAGCCAGCAACGTAACCTCATTTTTTCATCTGGAGTCACGCTCGTATGGAGCATTGTCATATCAAGTCTACGATTAGAATTCTTAAAGCACATATTTTGTTTACTTTCTGATTTAGACAAGCTCTACATTTGTAGTATTTAAAGAAACTTCAACCATTTATTGAGAATATATTTGCGCATTTATATAATAATCTAAATTAAATGAGCAAATATATTCTCATTTTTTCGTATTTATGATATTTTTGAGAAAATATTTGCACATTGCTATCTATGGAAAATTTAACAATCCAGGCTCTACTCGATACTGAATGGCTAGATATAGCAAAACTAAAGATCTTAGAGCCACATAAAGGATCAGCAAGTGCGAGTGAGTTAGTCTATGAATTAGAATATGCCATTTCTTATCTAGACAAGAGGGATGAACATGCTTGTAGCTTAGCGCTTCCCGTTCAAATTCTTATTCAACATGAATCGAAAGTATGGTTTAGTTTTTTAGATGATATTGTTCCGTCTGGTGCTGCTCGACGTTATTTAGTTCAACATCTAGGTCTGCAAAAACTCTCACCTGCAGAGCAAGATTTTACGTTATTGAAAAAAGGTACAATTGCTCCTGTAGGGAATCTAAGAATTAAGGAATCAGTTCCACCGAACAATCCAGAATCAACATTACACTTACGCAAGTTCACTACTGGTGATGTTACAGAACGAAATATTGATTTTCTCGAATACGCACAACAAATGGGTGCAATTAGTGGCGGTGCAACTGGTGCAGGAGGCGAGGCTCCAAAATTACTAATTCGCGTGTCAAAGGATCAGCAAGTTTGGATTGATACCTATCAAGATTCTTTTGATGAACCAGATCAGCATTATCTAGTTAAATTCCCTCGAAATAAGCGTAGTGCAATAGATTGCGACATATTGAGAGCAGAATATCATTTTTATCATGCCCTGAATGAACTTGGATTTACAACAATTGAAACTTCTCAGATGAAGCTAATTGAAGGTGAGAAATACCCTTCGTTATGGCTGCCGAGATTTGACACGGAGTGGCGTAATCAACAATGGCATAGATTTGGGCTTGAGTCAGTTTATTCCATATTGAATAAAACATCAGGGAGCTATTTGAATCATTTTGAGGTCATAGAAGCGCTTTGTACCTTATTAAAATCGGTAGACAAAAACTTTGATTCTTCGCAATTCGTTTGTGAGTGGTTACAAAGAGATTTGCTGAATATCATTTTTGGCAACTCAGATAATCATGGTCGTAATACGTCATTCTTAAAAAAATCAGGACGAATATTTCTTGCTCCAATTTACGACTTTGCCCCAATGAAAGCCGATCCAGAAGTTGTGACGAGATCAACAACATGGGGAAGTCCGTATGAAGAAGGAGGGGAATACCGCTGGGAAAGTATTAGCCAAAATCTTGCACATTGGTGTGAACCACAAATATCTTTAAGTACATTGAAAACATTGGCGAGCAAACTTGTTGGTCTCAAACAGCAATTAATCGATAAAGGTGTTCCCCAAACGATTATAGATATGCCAGGTCTAGGATATGACTTTATTGAAGCCAAATTGATTCGATGGAAGCTATTATGAAAAAGGAAAATCAGCCATTTAACCGTCAGCAATTGCTCATTGATTTATATACGCAATATTTATTCGGTAAAATTACCTTGGGACAACTACTGAGCCACTTACGCAAAAATGTATTGGGACTATCTCAAGAAAAATATGCAGCAATGGTCGGAATCAGTCGGCGTACTTTAACAGACATTGAACAAGACAAAGGCCAACTGACTCAGGTCGTATTAGATA
Organism: Acinetobacter sp.; assembly: GCF_050285345.1. GTDB lineage: Bacteria > Pseudomonadota > Gammaproteobacteria > Pseudomonadales > Moraxellaceae > Acinetobacter. Next base: position 318 of record NZ_JBLZXR010000024.1, on the reverse strand, counting down.
AGGTGTTTAAACCACTTGGCTTAAAAGCCGGTCTCGTACCGACACATGAGCATATCGTTCACAAGATTATTCAGCCTTCTAGTGATTAAAGTCTTTATATCGAAGATATTTCGATTATCTTATATAGACACTAACATTGAAAATCAACCGCTATAAAATACTCAAGAATGAGTGTTTAAAAAAGGGCATTTCTATTTTGGGCCTACAAGTGGATGTTATTCACCAATTAAAATATCTATACTAGGACTTACGCATTGACGGATTCAAAAAAGTATTAAAATACTTTATAACGTATCTGTGATCAGACGAACTAAACAT
>NZ_JBLZXR010000023.1:0-2279 GCF_050285345.1 Acinetobacter sp. | reverse complement strand
AGCATTTTATGGTTCTGGGTAAATGCTTACGCTTTTCTTTTTGCTGTTATTGGTTTTGTCGTATACGTTGGTTTTTACAGCTTATGGACAAAACGAACAACAATTCATCAAACCATTGTCGGAAGTCTTTCTGGCGCAGCGCCACCAGTCATTGGCTACACAGCTGTTGCCAACCAGTTTGATTTAGGTGCCCTACTTATTTTTATAGGTTATGCATTTTGGCAAATGCCTCATTCATGGGGAATTGCTATTTACCGATTTGATGACTACAAAAATGCAGGCATTCCAATTTTACCTGTAGCACGTTCAATTTACCGAACCAAGGTTGAATCCTTGGTTTATGTAATTTTGTTCTGCATTACCATGAACGGTTTATTCTTTTATGGTTATGCCAATTGGATTTATATGATTATCATGAATGCGTTAAGTCTGTATTGGATTTATCTCACCATTCAAGGTTTCAAAGCTGAAAATGATCAACTTTGGGCAAAACAATATTTCATGTTTTCCGTAAAGCTGATTACAGTGATTAGTTTAATTTTTAGTTTTACTGCCACTGCGCCGCTGAAGCCGATCATATTTTTTTAAGAAGATAGAGTCCTACTCTATCTTCTTTTTATTTCTAGACATCTTCAATCAACATTCTCAACTTGATACCATTGCACATACAACTATAAATAACTGTGCCTTATGTCTTCTCAACAAAAAATTCTTCGCTCCACCCTTTTCACATCATGTATTCCTTTTGGCATTTTCTTTAGCACACAAAGTCATGCAGGTATGGATGTCTATTGTGAACCATCGACAGAAATTCAGACCAATGCCTATACTGCATGCAATGCATTGCCTGCGCTCACGCCGGCAAATGACAATCAAACCAATATGCTCTGTTACTCAGTGATTTAGGTATTGCCAAATTTAACATTCAAGAAGAAAAATCCACTTTATGGACAACCACCTATAGCAAAGTCCCTTTTGAAGTTTCCAGTCTTTTCGTAAATAGCCCTAATAAACTACCAAACGCGCGCAAACCGCTAAAAGCACCAGATTTAAGCTATAACGAACATTGCAATAGCCTGCAAAATGGTGCACACGCGTTTATTCAACAGGTCAAAACGGACAGTAAGCTTTCAAGCAGTGAAAAAGACATGTTGATCTATGAGCATCAAAAAATTAATGAATGTGAGAACACATTAGCTTTACTGAACGTGAATCCCAATTGATCTGCCACTACACGTCAATATCTATCTTATTTAAATGCAACGATCTCTTTTTATAATGCTAACTTTTCCACAGCGACTAAGATTTATTCAGTACTAACCAATGTTGATCAAGCGTGGTTAAAAGAAACCGCTCAATATATGCTGATTCGTAGCGCATTAAATGAAGCCTATCAAAGTGGTGTCGGTAAATATGGCGATTTAGAGCACGACAAACTCAATCAAAGCTTATTAACCACTTTTTTTTAATCACGTTACCCAGTACTTTAAGCTCTATCCGCAAGGTCAATATACAGCAAGCCTCAGAGCTCTATATTTTACAAGGTGAAATGAATTGGAATAAACCGTTAAAGCGATCCGAGTTTATCCCACAAGGTATTCAAGTTCTCCATAAACCGCAGCAGAAAATTTGGATTGTGATCCATAGCCATCATTTACAATGGTCAAATAAAAATATTCAGCAAATTTTGCAACGACTTAAACATTGGGAACATAACAGCAATCAGATCCAAGGCTTACAAATCGATTTTGATGCTAAAACTAAAAATATTCATCAATATGCCTTATTCCTCGAATATTTACGAAAGCAACCACCTCAAAAATATCGTTTAAGCATTACTGGTTTAATGGATTGGACCAATGTTCAAGATCAGCAAACGCTCAGTTTATTGCGACGCAATATTGATGAGATCGCCATTCAAACTTATCGCGGTAGTGCTACGATCGAAAATTACACGAGTTATTTGAATAAAGGCTCAAAATTGAAACTACCCTATAAAATAGGCCTCGTACAAAATGGTCTTTGGCAAGCACCTAAGCAGTTAACTCAAGATCCTTATTTTAAAGGTTATGTGGTGTTTTTATTACGTACCCCTAATCGGCCTTAAACCATAAATAATTCAAGCATTTTAAATCAATGCCTTGTATTTCAAACCTAAACCCTCTAAAATTTACGCTTCGCAAACTTTGCGACACAACTTTGGTTGTGACTCCTTGCTTCAATCAATTAATGATTGGGGCTGCCTAAACCGTAAGGAGCTGACAATGCGTCACTACGAA
>NZ_JBLZXR010000022.1:0-51433 GCF_050285345.1 Acinetobacter sp. | reverse complement strand
CTTGCTTATGCAACTGACCCTGAATCTGCATTCGGCGGCATCATTGCATTCAACCGTGAATTAGACGTTGCAACTGCGCAAGCAATTGTAGACCGTCAATTCGTTGAAGTCATCATTGCACCAAGCATTGCTGATGGCGTACTTGAAGTGACTGGCGCGAAGAAAAATGTTCGTGTACTGATCTGTGGTGAACTTCCTGCGATAGATGCTCGTCAATCTCAATTAGATTACAAACGTGTGAACGGTGGTTTACTGGTTCAAGATCAAGACTTAGGCATGATCACTAAAGATGACCTTAAAGTTGTGACTAAACGCGCACCGACTGAAGCAGAAATTGATGACTTAATCTTTGCTTGGAAAGTTGCGAAATACGTTAAATCGAATGCGATTGTATATGCAAAAGGTCGTCAAACTATTGGTGTAGGCGCAGGTCAAATGAGCCGTGTTAACTCTGCTCGTATCGCTGCGATCAAAGCTGAACATGCTGGTTTAGTGGTTGAAGGTGCTGTAATGGCATCTGATGCATTCTTCCCATTCCGTGACGGTATTGATAACGCTGCGAAAGCAGGTATCAAATGCATTATCCAACCAGGTGGTTCTATGCGTGATGAAGAAACAATTGCTGCTGCTGACGAAGCTGGCATTGCAATGGTCTTCACTGGCATGCGTCATTTCCGTCACTAAGTTGGCAACTTGATCATGACAATTAAGCACAGTTTTTTGCTTAATACACTAGATTTCTAATCTTGCATAAAGTCCTCTCCTATTTTTAGGCTGAGGACTTTATGTCATTTTCGATTCATGGAGTATGAACCGATGAATATTTTAGTTTTGGGTAATGGCGGTCGTGAACATGCATTAGCATGGAAAATCGCACAAGATGACAAAGTCGCAAAAGTATTTGTAGCACCGGGTAATGCAGGTTCTGCAACTGAAAATAAATGTGAAAATGTTGCCTTAAATATTTTAGACAATGCTGCGATTATCGATTTTGCTAAAAACAATGCAGTTGATTTAGTAATCGTTGGTCCTGAAGCGCCGCTAGTTAACGGCGTAGTCGATGCTTGCCGTGAAGCGGGTGTAAAAATTTGGGGCCCTACTCAATTTGCAGCGCAGCTTGAAGGTTCTAAAGCATTCGCGAAACACTTCTTAAAACGCCATAACATTCCAACTGCTTTCTATGATGTGTTTACAGAAGTAGATGCAGCAAAAGCATTTGTTGAAAAAAATGGTGCGCCGATTGTGATCAAGGCTGATGGTCTTGCTGCAGGTAAAGGCGTGATTGTTGCCATGACCAATCAAGAAGCATTCGATGCGATTGATGACATGCTTGCTGGTAACAAATTTGGCGATGCAGGTTCACGTGTCGTGATCGAAGAGTTCCTTGCAGGTGAAGAAGCATCTTTCATTTGTATGATTGATGGCGACAACATTTTACCAATGGCGACTTCACAAGATCACAAACGTATCTTTGAAGGTGACCAAGGTCCAAACACAGGCGGTATGGGTGCTTACTCTCCTGCTCCTGTTGTGACTGCGGATGTATTTGAAAAAACCATGAATGAAGTGATGCGTCCTACCGTTGAAGGTATGAAAAAAGACGGTCACGTTTATACAGGTTTCTTATATGCAGGTTTAATGATTGATGAACAAGGTCAACCTAAAGTGATCGAGTTTAACTGTCGTTTTGGTGACCCTGAAACTCAACCAATTATGATGCGTTTAAAATCATCTTTAGTGGATTTGGTTGAAGCTGGTATTGCAGGTAACCTCCCTGCCGAAGCTGAATGGGATGAGCGCAAAACTGTCGGTATCGTGCTTGCGTCTAAAGGCTACCCAGAAACTTCAAGCAGCAATGATGTAATTTCAGGTTTAGACACTGAAATGACCGATGCCAAAGTGTTCCATGCAGGGACTAAAGTCAATGAAAATGGCGAAATTGTCACTGCAGGCGGTCGCGTACTTTGCGTGACTGCACTGGGCAATACCATTGGCGAAGCGCAAGCGAAAGCTCTAGAGTTGTGCCAAAAAGTGACATTTGATGGCGTTCAATACCGTAAAGATATTGGTTACCGCGCTATTGCGCGTGAAAATGCTTAAGTTTCTTGATTAAGAAATTAAGTCTAGAAACCCTGCCATAGTGCAGGGTTTCTTATTGCTTAGTGTCCAAATTCAAAGTGACAGATATAATTCACACAGCCTACTTTAAGCATTTATAGCTGATTACTTAACTCTTCAGTACACCAAAGACCTTAAAGAATGGAATTTTACAGCTATTTTTACGTGCTAATATTTTTAGAATTTAGCTATAAATGAAATCTATTTTGGCAGCAAAGAATAATTAAAAATATTTAAAATCAAGTGAAATTTTTCTTGCAATGTCGTATGAGTCTTTAAAACTATATTTTTAAATAGCACTTTTAAGATAAGAATGACTTTCTAATTTTTCCCACCTATTTCATGACAATAACAGTAACTATTTTCATTTTTATCATTTTTTTAGCATTGTTATTTAATAAATGTTATATAGATCACTGCTATGACTCTTATTATATAAATATCAATAAATTAAAAACAATATATTGTTTTTACAAATTAAATTAATTAATCATTCACATTTCATATACATAAATCCAGCTAAGTCCGCATTTTTAAATCACTATATTGAATAACAAAATATTGCTATGATGCCTGTCACGATAAAGAGATCTGGCTTAGCAAATTCGTTAGTTAACAGCAGCTTGCGGTTCTATTTCAGCGCAGTCTTATTTAGACTCAAATCCAATTGCAACTGTATGCAAATCACTTTAATTTTCTAAGTAACAATCAGCTTGTCTGATTACACAGTTAAATTGGTCTCTCCATAATATGATATGTAAATTTAATGATAATTTTGAATTTACTTGGGTGAAAATATGAAAAAGCTCCTTGGATTAGTGCTCGGTTTATCAGTTGGCCTATCTGGCTGCGGTAAGCAAGAAGCTCCTGCAACTGATGCTGCACAACAAAAAGATTCTGCTGCAGTGGAAACCGTGACGATGGCTTCGACGGGTTCGGATGCTGACATTTGGCGCTACATTGCTACGCTTCCCGAAACTAAAGAAGCTGGTATTAAACTTGAAGTGAAAAATTTCACAGATTATGTGTCGATGAACGCGGCTGTTGCAAACCATGAGATTGATGTCAATGCATTCCAATCTTATGCCTATATGGTGGCTTTTAACGACAACAATAAAGATAAAATTGCACCTCTTTCGACCACTTACTTAGAACCGATGGGAATCTACTCAAGCAAAGTGAAAAAGCTTGATGAGTTCAAAACAGGTGCAACGATTGCAATCCCAAATGATGGCGCAAACGAATCACGTGCATTATTACTTCTTCAGTCTGCTGGTTTAATTAAACTAAAAGCAGACTTTGACGATGTAAAAGGCACACCTGCTGATGTAACTGAAAATGCGAAAAAAATCGTCATCAAACCAATTCAAATGGCGACTGCGGTTCGTGTGAAAGATGAAGTCGATGCCATTGTTTTGGGTAATACCCTTGCTATGGAAGGTGGCTTAAACGTATTGAAAGACGCGATTTATTATGAGCCTATCGATCAAAGCACAAAAATGAACGTGAATATTCTTGCTGTAGCAGCCGACCGTCAAACTGATCCGACTTTACAAAGAGTTGGGGCGCTTTACCACACTCCAGCGGTAAAAGCTTATATCGAGCAACACTTTGGTGGCACTAAAATTGATGTAAATAAGCCAACGAGCTACCTCACTGAAGTAAAATAGTAATATAATTTCTCTAAATAAACAGGCAAAGTTTACTTTGCCTGTTTTTTCATTTTTGAACCTTTTTTGAAGCTATGATCCAATTTAAAAACATCTCCAAGCATTTTGAGCTAAAAGGCCAAACCGTAACAGCACTGGATCAGATTAATCTGGACATTCCAGATGGCTGTATTTTCGGTCTGATTGGTTATAGTGGTGCAGGCAAAAGTACTCTTATTCGTTTAATCAACCTGCTTGAACGCCCAAGTGAAGGTCAAATTATTATTCACGATAAAGACTTTACCGCTTTAAATTCGAGCCAGCTTCGTCAGGAACGAACCAATATTGGAATGATTTTCCAGCACTTCAATTTACTGCAAACCAAAACGGTGGCAGAAAATATTGAAATGCCATTAAAACTTTTGGGTGCCGCCAAAGTCGAGCGCCAAAAACGTTTAGAAGAATTGCTGGAGTTTATTGACCTAAAACATAAGAAAAATGCCTACCCAGACGAACTTTCTGGTGGTCAAAAGCAACGTGTCGGGATTGCTCGTGCACTTGCCAATCATCCTAAAATTTTACTCTGCGATGAAGCGACTTCTGCCCTTGACCCGCAAACCACCAAGTCTGTTCTAGCTTTACTAAAAAAGATTAATCAAGAGCAAGGTATCACCATTGTGATGGTGACCCATGAAATGGATGTGATTGAATCCGTTTGCGACTATGTTGCAGTCATGGAACAAGGCAAAGTGATTGAGCACGGTTCAACTCTGGAAATCTTTAGTCAGCCGAAACACAACACTACAAAGAATTTTATTCAAACGGTATTACAACAACAGTTGCCGGTAAATATATTAAATAACCTTGAAAATAAAAATCATCATAGTATTTATTGTTTAAAATTTTTGGGCAGTTCAGCGCAGGAAACCGTTATCCAAGCTGCAATTAAACAGTTTGATATCAGCTTAAATATTTTATTTGCCAATATGACTGAAATTAATGGTTCAGTGATTGGTCAAATGTTTGTCCAGCTTTTAGGTGATGCAACAGTCATACCACAGGTAGTTGCCTTCTTGGAACAACAAGGTGTTGAAGTTTCACAAGCAGGAGTTCAGGCATGAGAGATTTAATTGTTCAATGGCTGACTCAACTGACTGCACCTTTTTGGAAAAGTTCTTTGTCGATGGATCAGTTCGTTACTGCCCTGCAAGAAACTTTTCACATGGTGTTCTTTGCCATGTTATTCGGCTGCATTTGGGGCTTTATTCAAGCGGTCATTTTATACCTCTCTCGCCCGCAAGGGATTTTACCGAATCGTGTGATTTATCACGGTTTAAACCCCATTGTGAATGCACTACGCTCTCTGCCATTTATTATTCTACTGATTGCAGTGATTCCACTGACTAAAGTGATTGTGGGTACGTCGATTGGGACTTGGGCTGCAATCGTGCCTCTGACCATCTACGTTGGCCCATATATTGGTCGTTTGATTGAAACATCATTGCTTGAAGTGAATGATGGAATTATTGAATCAGCCCAGGCCATGGGTGCGTCACCGCTGCAAATTATCACGAAGTTTGTCTTACCCGAATCACGTAGCTCTCTTATTTTGAACTTAACGACTGCCACTATTAGTTTGATTGGTGCAACTGCAATGGCCGGTGCTGTCGGTGCAGGTGGTATTGGTGACTTAGCAATTTCCTATGGTTATCAACGCTTTGACAGTAGCGTGGTGATTATGACAGTGATCGTCTTACTGATTTTGGTACAGATTGTACAAAGTCTTGGTGATTGGTTGTCTAAATTGCGTTAAATAGCACACTGCTATTAATCACATTATATGATGTAGAAATGCCCAGAAAATACTGGGCTTTTTTATGCCTTCCTATAGCCCATCGACCAATGGGTTCTTAATTTCTATCAAACAATTATTTAGTAAATACAATCTGCTTTCACATTCAGTAATTTTTTGCATTTAGAAATACCTTTACTTAAGATCAAGTAATTGAACTGATAAAACTTCGCCAATCCATTTCAATAAACGCAAGTTTCAGCATAGAGCGTGCTAAAATAGCCAGCTGTTTTCGCAGGGACTCATCTATGCACTTTGTACATCTTGGTATTTTTACAGAATTTTCCGTCACAGAATCTATTGTACGTATACCTGACCTTGTAAAAGCTGCTGCTGCAGATGAAATGCCCGCTTTAGCCATTACCGACCTATCAAACTTACATGCTGCGGTTAAATTCTATAAAAAGAGTTTAGATAAAGGGATCAAACCGATCTTTGGCTCAACCATTCGTTTAAATGACGCTGAGCACAAAGTCACCCTACTCGCAATGAGCAATAAAGGTTGGCGCAGTCTGACCGAACTGGTGTCTGAAGGTTATATTTCAGGTCAACAACTTGATATTCCATGTGTCGACAAAGACTGGATTTTAAACCAACATGATGACCTGATTGTGTTACTCGGCATGCAAAGTGATGTCGGGAAAATGCTTTGCTCGTCTAACCCACAAAAAGCTGAACCGCTGTTGGCTGAATGGGTAGAAAAGTTTGGTAACCGTGTTTATTTAGCCCTAACGCGAACTGAGCGTTCGGGTGAAGAAGACTTCATTCATGAAGCCGTTAAACTGGCGAAAAAGTTTAACATTGGTGTTGTTGCGCATAATGATGTGCACTTTGTACGCAAAGAAGACTTTGAAGCACATGAAGCACGCGTGTGTATTGCCGATGGTTATGTCCTCGGTGATAATCGCCGCCCAAAAAATTATAGTCCTGAACAATATTTTAAAACCGCTGCACAGATGACTGAGCTGTTTGCCGACATTCCGACAGCCATTGAAAATACCTACCACATTGCACGCCGTTGTAATGTGTCATTACGTCTCGGCTTCCATGACTTACCGGATTATCCTATTCCTGAAGGTCATACTATTGACACCTATTTTGAGCATTTATCCAAAGAAGGTTTAGAAGAACGTTTAGCGCATTTATATCCTGTTGATCAGCGCGGTGATAACTGGCCTGAAATTCGTAAACCATACGATGAACGTTTGGCTTATGAAGTCGGCATCATCTTAACCATGCAGTTCCCTGGTTACTTCCTCATTGTCATGGACTTCATTCAGTGGTCTAAAGGTAATGGCGTGCCAGTCGGGCCAGGCCGTGGTTCGGGTGCAGGTTCATTGGTTGCCTACAGCCTAAAAATTACCGACCTTGATCCGCTACGTTATGACCTCCTGTTCGAACGTTTCTTAAACCCAGAACGTGTCTCCATGCCCGACTTTGACGTCGACTTCTGTATTGCAGGTCGTGACCGCGTCATCGACTATGTGGCACGTACCTATGGTCGTGAGGCGGTATCACAAATTGCGACTTTCGGAACCATGGCGGCAAAAGGTGCAATTCGTGACGTTGCCCGTGTCTTGGGTAAATCCTATGGTTTGGCAGACCGTATTTCGAAAATGATTCCCACCAAACCCTTAGGTTTAACGTTGGAAGAATCGATTGAAGCCGAACCACAGCTTAAAGATATTGTCACCAACCCATCGAATCCAGATAACGACGATGCCGCTGAAATCTGGGAAATGGCGTTGAAACTTGAAGGTATTACCCGCAATACAGGTAAACATGCCGGTGGTGTGGTGATTGCACCCACCAAGCTAACAGACTATTCAGCCGTACTGTGTGATGCTGATGGAACCAACCGCGTAGCCCAATTCGATAAAGATGATGTTGAAGCTGCAGGTCTCGTAAAATTCGACTTTTTGGGTTTACGTAACTTGACGGTGATTGAAGATGCCATCAAGCATATTAATGCCCGTCCAGATATCACCACACCGGTCGATATTTCTCTGATTCCACTGGATGATAAACCTGCTTATGCCGTGTTCGCGGATGCGAATACCACAGCGGTATTCCAGTTTGAATCCGTCGGCATGAAAAAGATGCTGAAAGAGGCACGTCCAAGTAAGTTCGAAGAAATTATTGCCTTCGTATCGTTGTATCGTCCAGGCCCGATGGATCTGATTCCAGACTTTATTTTCCGTATGCACGGTGGTGAGTTTGAATATCTGCATCCTTTACTGGAAAGTGTGCTCGAACCGACTTACGGTATCATGGTGTATCAAGAACAGGTAATGCAGGCGGCACAGATCTGTGCGGGTTATAGCTTGGGTGGCGCGGATTTACTTCGTCGTGCCATGGGTAAAAAGAAAGTCGAAGAGATGATCAAGCAGCGTCAAACCTTCACTGAAGGTGCTGCAACCAAAGGTATTGATACCGATACGGCTAACCATATCTTCGACTATATGGAAAAATTCGCAGGCTACGGTTTTAACAAATCACATGCTGCGGCTTATGCCCTTGTTGCTTATCAAACTGCTTGGTTAAAGGCGCATTATCCTGCGGAATTTATGTCTGCGGTCATGACCTCGGAAATGCAGAACACCGATAACGTGGTGTTCTTAATTGATGACTGTCGCATTAATGGGCTGGAAGTCTTACCGCCGTCGGTGAATATGTCACTCTATAACTTCCATGCCATCGACCCGAAAACGATTGTGTATGGTTTAGGTGCGATCAAAGGTGTCGGCGAAGCAGCCATGCAGTCAGTGATTGACTCACGTATTCAGGATGGTCCATATAAAGACTTGTTTGATTTCTGTCATCGTATTGACCTGAAAAAAATCAATAAACGCACCTTAGAAGCGCTGATTCGTGGTGGCGCACTGGACTGCCTAGGTTTGGAACGTGCAGACTTAATGGCACAACTCCCTGAAGCGGTTCAAGCAGCTGACCAAGCTCGCACCAACCGCGAAATAGGCATGATGGATTTATTTGGTGAGGTTGAAGAAGTTCAACGTAAACCAGCCAAACCTGTGAAGCCATGGTCAGACGAGGTTCGTCTTAAAGGTGAAAAAGACACTTTAGGTCTTTATTTAACTGGTCATCCGATTGATGTTTATCGTTCTGAGTTGAAAGCCTTTATTTCCCAGCGCATTAATGAACTCACCCCTACTCGCCGTGGTGTGACCACCGTGTTTGCAGGCCTTGTCGTTGATATCGCTAATTTCCCGAACCGAATGATGGTAACACTGGACGACGGTACAGCACGTATCGAAGTGTCTGCCAACCATGAACGCTTTAACCGCTTTAAAGACATCATTCAAAATGAAAAAGTAGTGGTGATTGAAGGTGAAATTTATGAGCGTGAAGGTTTTGACCGCCCAATGGGGCGTTTAACCAAAGCCTTTAGTCTAAATGAAATTCGTCAAAAACGTGCTAACGCCATTCAGATTAAACTCACGCCTGAGCATTTTAGTAAAACCCTATCACGCGATATTCAAAATATCCTTCTGCCTTTCTGCAATGTAGATATGTGTAGCCATATTCCAGTACAGCTATTTATTGACTATCCCTACGCAACGGCGGATATCCATTTAGGCCTCAACTGGAAAGTCGCACCTCTCGATGAATTACTGTCTAAGTTACGCGACTACTTTGGTAAAGAATCGCTATACATTGAATACCATGTCAAATCCAAAGCGGCAAAAGCGGTAACTTATGAGCAAGCCTCTATCCCTGCTCAGGTTCCTCCGCCGCCAGATGGGATGAGCATGGATGATGCGATGGATCTTTACCAAGCAGAAGCTGGACAATTTTCTTAAGGTTCAAACCAAATTTGAACCCAACTTTTAAATACACAGATTTTAAATACATAAATTGGAAACAACATGAATCAAGCTGACAATGCTGCGGTTTCGGCACATCTCTCCCATGTGCGTATTGTCATGGTCAATACAACTTTGCCTGCCAATATTGGTAGCGCATTACGCGCCATGAAAACCATGGGACTTTCTAAACTGGTTTTGGTCGCACCTAAAACTTATCCACATCCAGATATCAATGCTTTGGCTGCTGGCGCTGTCGATTTAATTGAGCAGATTGAAATTGTTGAAACGCTCGAAGATGCGATTAAAGATTGCCACATTGTATTTGGCACCAGTGCGCGTAGCCGAACTATTCCTTGGCCTTTACTTGACGCTCGCCCTGCTGCGGAAATGTCCCTCAAAGCCGTGTGCGAACAACAACAAGAAATTGCCGTGGTTTTTGGTCGTGAAGACCGTGGTTTGACCAATGAAGAATTGGCCATGGCCAACTATCATGTCACGATTCCAGTGAATACAGAATACGGCGTACTAAATGTCGCTCAAGCCATTCAGGTGATTTGCTATGAAATGCGTATGGCGGCTCTCGGTATGACGGAATTAACTGCCAATCCTGATGCCAATATGCATGTGACAGATGACATCGATATGCAATGGGATGAACCCTTAGTCACCCATGAAATGATGGAGCAATTTTACCCACATATTGAAAAAATGTTGGCAGAAATTGAATTTATGGATCCAAAAAATCCAAGATTATTACCTTTGCGCTTGCGTCGTCTATTTGGACGTATACAATTAGATCGTATGGAATACCACTTATTACGTGGCATTTTTAGCCGAGTACAGGCAATGAATAACGGAACATGGAAAAAAACAACAGAAAATGAGGATCAATCTAATGCTTAAGCAGCTCCAAGAAGATATACAGGCTGTCTTCGCGCGCGATCCTGCTGCACGAAACACACTCGAAGTCTTGACCACTTATCCCGGTATTCATGCGCTGATCATGCATCGCATGGCACATGAACTGTGGAAAAAAGAGTGTAAAGGCTCAGCTCGCCTATTGTCTTCTTTTAGCCGCTTTGCCACAGGCATTGAGATTCATCCGGGCGCAAAAATTGGCCGTCGCTTTTTCATCGATCATGGCATGGGGGTTGTGATTGGTGAAACTGCTGAAATTGGTGATGACGTCACTTTGTATCATGGTGTGACCCTTGGTGGAACAACATGGAATAAAGGCAAACGTCATCCAACCTTGGAAGATGGTGTCGTGGTTGGCGCTGGTGCAAAAATTCTTGGCCCATTTACCGTAGGTAAAAATGCCAAAGTCGGTTCCAATGCAGTTGTGACCAAAGAAGTCCCAGCAAATACAACGGCTGTCGGCAACCCTGCCCGCTTTATTACCAAAGACAAGCCGAAAGATGAAGCTGAAGCACGCCGTCGTGATTATGCTGAAAGTATTGGTTTCCAACCGTATGCAGCCACACAAGATCAAACTGACCCGATTTTAGAAGGTATGCGTGTATTGTTGGATCGCATTCAGCACAATGAAAAACGTATGAATAGCTTATGCCAACGTTTATCCCTGCTTGATCCCACTTTCAATAAACAGCAATTGACTGAGCAACCATTTAGCCAAGAAGAACTGAAAATTATTGAAGATGTACGTCGTGAATGTGAAGCGCAGAGCAATCAGTCAAAGGCTTAACCAAAAGCAATCATAATAAGTCGCGTGTTACTTGCATGTTGTTCAGAGTTTTTTTAGACTGACCAACATGCACTTTTGTATAAAATAATGTAATGGATGAATCCTATGACGCTTAAGCCCTTGGCGATTGCTTGTATTGCTTTAACCCTTGCCGCTTGTGGAAGCGCCCCAACTAAAAATAATGCGCCTAAAAATGCCATGATTTTTGTAGAGCCTGAACTTACACCCCCATTTTATGCGTTAAATCCATTTAACTACGATGCTCCACCTCCATTTGAAATCAACCTACAAAAAGCAGCAGCTCAACCTGTCACTAAAATGGTTGTGACTAGCCCTCAAGACCCATCAAAGCAAATCACACTTGAGGAAAACCGTCTGATCATTCCAACGGTCAACAGCAAAGAACGTTCAATGAAATATGCAGCTTTAGCTGGCGACAATGAAATGGACATCACCGAAATCGATGACTTCCTACAACTTGTCGAAGGTAAAGCACGTCACTATCCACCTCGCTTTGTGCAACGTCAAGAACGTAAAGGTTTTGAGCTTAAGCTAAAAGAAGTCGCACAATATCTGGATACGCTTGCTGTTAAAGACAATGCATCATTCGATGTTTTAGTTCGTGCGTTCAAAGCCAGCGTTATGGCACGTAACCTAGACCTTGGTTCAGTCTATACCACCAAGTCTTTAACCTATGCACAGCGCATTTTAAAGATTAACAAAGAAGATGCAGAAGCAAACTTCTGGTTTGGTTTTGGTTTATCTGAAGGTGGCGGTCAACGTGAAGCTATTCCTTACTTAGATAAAGCCATGAAAGCCGGTGTTCAAGAGGCTTATCTTTCCGCTGCAAACAACTACATCGCAATGGAACAGAAAAAGAATGCCATTCAAGTGCTGAAAAACTATAAAGTGAAATATCCACAAGAAGGCGAAGTTGCAGATCGTTTAATTCAAGAAATTGAAAAACAAGGTCGCTGGAATGTGTGGCAAGTGCTTAATCCACCAAAAGCTGTTTCTTAATGGTTTAATTTAAACCTTATGATAAAAAAGACCGATTTAACGGTCTTTTTTTATTTTAGGTGAATTGAAAATCCCGACATTTACCGTATGATTTAAAAAATATTAGTTCTCATTATCTTGCGACCATTTTATGCAGCCGACTATTAAAACAATACTGCTTCTCGGGATCTTCAGCACTAGCCTGCTCAGTGGATGTCAGGTCGTCAGTGTTAAAAATCAAAAATTAAACGTTTCGATTGCCAACGAACGCGACAGTATTCTGTCACGAAACAAATTAAGTGAGGCCAGTTTAAACGTCTTATCGATGACAGGACGTGAAGCCAAAGCCTGTACCGAAAACCCACAAGACTGTGTGAATGAACTACAACAAATCCCACAGATCCAAGATGAACAGTTACTCTCTACTGCCAGTGAACTGTATTTAGCGAAAGCGATTGAGCTTGAATCTTCTTCTGCATGTAAAATCAGTTTGTTAAGCAGCCGAAAATCTGAAGAAAAACAAAAAATTGAACAAGAAACCTATCATGCTTGTTTGGATCAGCAGCTGACCTTACTCGACAAGAGTATTCGTTATAGCTATGCCTATATGTTTAAAACAAAGCGCGATCCTGCTGATCGAATCTTTGATAACCGCCAAGTCCAAATACGTGATTTTTATAATCAGAGCATTGCAAAACTGGTCAACAGTTATAGTATGCGCTATCAACCACAAGAAGTTAGCCCACAGATCAAAGTCGGACAAACCACTTATCACATTGACTTTAGTCACTATCCTGAACTCAAAAGCCATAAAATTGAACAGCTCATGTCAACCTATAATCTGAACTTTTCAGGTTTACGTTCAATCACTCGTCGTGATGGTTTTGGTTCTGAGTTTCTGGTCGTTTTACCAGATGAACATCATGATCAGCATGCTAAAACCAAATACATTGTGAATCCCTTAGATTATAAATATCCGTCTGGTATCAATCCCAATATTCACTCAGCACGATATTTAGCAGCAACACTGACTGCCGAACCCATCGCAGCGGCCAGTGTTGAGCAAATTTTGGCGAGTAAGTCTTTTCAAATTAAAGCCTATGATCCCTATAAATATGAACAAGTCAAAATAGGCAACAAAGATTATGCGCTAGCTGCGAATTTTTCTGCACCTTATGGTTTATGGCTTGCTCAAAACAACTTAGGAAAATCAGCCTATTTATCACTTATTGATCGTGATGAAAAGCTGACTATGCCTCACCTCTATATGCTCGAACCTTATAATCCTGATAAAAAAGTAATTGTGTTGATACACGGTCTTGCCAGTAGTCCAGAAGCATGGATTCGTTTAACCAACGATATTATGGGTGACACTGTATTACGTGAAAACTATCAAGTCTGGCAAGTTTTTTACTCTACCAATATGCCGATTATTGAAAGCCGGTTTCAAATTTATACCTTACTGACACAAGCCTTTAATACCATTGAAAACAATGCGCCTGCAAAAAAAGATGCGGTGCTGATTGGACATAGTATGGGCGGAATCATTGCACGTTTATTGGTGAGCCAAGCCGATACAACGCAAACCGCTTTAAAAATGATGAATCCTCGACAACTTAGTCGATATCGTAAGATTCCTGTTGTACAGCAACGTATGGTGATGAAAGATATTCCGAACTTTAGCCGTGCAATCTTCCTTGCCGCCCCACATCGTGGCACAGCCTATGCGGATCGTTGGTTTACCAAAGCAGCCCGTAAGATTATTAAGCTACCGGGTGCCTTCCTTTCAGCCATGGCAGATGTACTGACGCAAGAAGAAGATTTAAAAGATCTTTTTAAAGAAATTGACAATGGTTTGATTCAAAATGGCCCAAGTGACTTAAGTCATCAATCAAAATTTATTGCCCTCACTGAAGATATTCAACCTCGTAAAGGACTTAAATTCCATTCCATTATGGGGAATATCAGCAATAGTCAAGATAAAAATAAGATTACCGATGATATCGTCACCTATAACAGCGCACATTTAGACGGTGCTGTTTCAGAGAAAATTATTAAAGGTGGGCACTCTATTCAAGAAACACCAGAAGCGGTACTTGAGCTGCGTCGCATCCTGAGATTACATCTGACAGAGTTAGGTCTCTATAAACCTTAACAACCAAGTCTTAAAAGCGAAGCTCTAAAAACTAGACCTTAAAAAACTAAGCCTTAAAAGCGTAGGCATTCAGCGTAAATAAAAACCGATCTTCTGATCGGTTTTTTTCGAACCTCTATTCAGTCAATTTATTCATCCATCATTCACATTATGATTGTATAAGTAATTATTTCTCGATAAAAATACTTGTTAATTCAGCCAAAAATTCTATTATTAATATTAAATACACCTATTCATAAGATTATATTAACAAATTACAAGTTTAGTATCTGTAGCAATGGAGTGCCCTAATTATGAAATTAAAAGGCTCTAAACTACTCAACAGTCAGGAAATTGACCACCTCATCAACAATAGATTGAACAGAGTCTATTTTTCAAAAAAAATAGAGCCTTTCTATCAACAACAATACCAGAATGAAGCGGCTTATGAGTTTCGTGTGCGCGGGATGATCATTTTAATCCTGTATGCACTGTTAAGTTACGGCATATATTCCGTGATTCCAGCAGGCCGAGATTCAATCTTATGGCTATCCTTATATAGTTGGGTTGGCATCATTATTCTTGCGACATGGTTACTATCATTTTATAAAAAATTTAATCAATACTTTGATTTATATACCTGTATTAGCTCAACCATGGCTGTAGCAATCTCTTTTATCATTATTACCATGATCTCAGATATTCAAAATAATGCGTTATTATACGAATCCATGATGTATACGGTCATTGTAATATACGCCTTTGTTGGGATGCGATTTTATACCGCTTTATGGGCTGGATGTGGTGGCGGCTTAATTGGCTTTCTCATTACTAAACTCTTTGATTTTAATATCGATTGGACACTTTTAAACCGCTCCTACACCTATACCAGTTTTTTAGGCATGGCGATGGCTTATGCCATTGATCGTCAGCATCGTGAAAATTACTTACAAAATTGCATCATTGAGCTAAATCATTTGGAAATGCAGGAACAATCTGAACAGCTGAAATTACTTGCTCAACAAGACTCACTTACAGGATTGGCAAATCGGCGACATTTATCACACGTTTTAGAACAAGAATGGCATTATGCACTACGTCATGGTCAACCCTTAAGTATTTTGATGGTCGATATCGATTTTTTCAAAAATTATAATGATCAACTCGGACATCAAGCAGGCGATTTATGTTTAACAACGATTGCGAAAGAACTCAGTGCAGTTACCAATCGCAGTGGTGAACTTGCCGCACGCTATGGTGGTGAAGAATTTTTACTGCTATTTCCAATGCTTGATCATCAAAAAATTACCTCTCTTGCGGCCTATCTGATTCATCGGATTCAAAATTTAAAACTACCGCATCCCGACAGCCGTATTTCCGAATTTGTCACTATCAGTATTGGCGCTGCCAGTATCATTCCGCACCCATCGAATAGCCTAGATCAATTTATCCGTAGTGCGGATACTGCACTGTACTATGCAAAAGAACATGGACGAAATCAATTTCATATTTCCCCTTGCGTGGTTAAAGCCTCATAAAAAATGTGACCTCAATTTTTTAAATGTCTTACCTATCTCAATCAACATTCAAATAAGACTTTCTTGAGATAGAGTACACCTTCAATGAGCGGATTTTTTACATGCAGACAAACTTTTTCTGGCTTTTTGTTGAAGCTTTTTTGCTAGAATCGTATCGGTATTTGTTTGACCTAGCTCTGGCTCAATTTTGTAATGTTAAAATCATAATTAAACCTACTCTCAAAATTTTGCCACACTAAAAATGCAGTGAGTTGCAGCAAACACATCCTAAGATCTTTTATTTAAGATATTTTTTAAGGTATTTCATTTAATGCAAGTTGATAATTCCAAAGTTGATCTGTCCACTCTTACTCCCATGATGCAGCAATATATGTCAGTGAAAATGCAAAATCCGCATTCATTGATGTTTTATCGTATGGGTGATTTTTATGAGCTATTTTTTGAAGATGCGCATAAAGCAGCAAAACTTTTAGGAATCACCTTAACGCATCGCGGTAAAGCCAATGGCGAACCAATTCCGATGGCAGGCGTGCCCTATCATGCTGCGGAAGGTTATCTTGCCCGCTTGGTGAAAAAAGGCGAAACCGTTGTCATTTGTGAACAAATTGGAGAGGTCACAGGCAAAGGCCCTGTTGAGCGCGGCGTTGTACGTATCATCACACCAGGTACCCTGACTGACGATGCACTAATTGCCTCACATCAAAGTTCGAACTTGGTGGCTATCTGCTTGCAACAAAATCAAATCGGGATCGCATTGCTCGACTTAAGCGCAGGCATCTTTAAAGTTCAGCAAATGGATTATCAGCTTGAGCAACTTGCGATTGAACTATCGCGTTTAATGCCAAGTGAAATTTTAATTGATGAAGATCTGATTGATCCAAATATCGTTGAGCAAATTAAGCGTCAACTTGACTGCCCTGTAACCAAGCGTCCGAATGTTGATTTCAATTTAAATAACGCACAAAAAACCCTGTGTGATCAATTTGCAGTTTCTACACTGGCAGGTTTCGGTATCGACCATTTACCTTTAGCCAAAGCCGCTGCCGCTGCCTTAATTCACTACGCAAAAGTCACGCAAAAAACAGCATTGCCACATATTCGTAGCATTCAATTGGAACAAAGCACAGATTTCGTTGCACTTGATCCAGTGACTCGTCGCAATTTAGAACTGATTGATCCACTGTTTGAACATGGTACATCGTTATTCCAGTTGATTAATGACTGTCAAACAGCCATGGGTGGACGTTTACTCAGTCGCACACTAATGCAACCCTTACGTGACACAGCGCTCTTAGATGCACGTTTAGATGCCTCACAAGCCATGTTACAGGGCTATCATGAAGCACCTGTACGTTTGGTTTTGAAGGAAATTGGTGATATTGAACGTGTGCTGTCTCGTGTAGCTTTGGGTAGTGCTCGCCCTCGTGACCTCGTACAACTACGTCAGACCTGTGCACAGATTCCATTCCTGCGTCATGCACTTGAACCGATGATTCAAGCGTATCAATCTAAATTGATTGCACAACTAAATGATGAAATGGGCGACTTTCATGGCCTGCATCAACGCTTAATGTCAGCCATTGTGGAAAACCCGCCAGTCTTACTGCGTGATGGCAATGTAATTGCAGAAGGTTTTGATGCAGAACTAGATGAACTGCGTAAAATTCGAGATCATGCAGGTCAATTTCTTATTGATCTTGAAATTCAGGAACGTGAACAAACTGGTATATCAACCTTAAAAATCGGCTATAACCGTGTCAGTGGTTATTATATTGAATTAACTCGTGCACAAGCAGAACAAGCGCCGGATCATTATATTCGTCGCCAAACCCTTAAAAATGCAGAGCGTTATATCACGCCTGAACTCAAATCTTTTGAAGACAAAGTACTTTCTAGTGAGTCACGAGCACTCGCACGTGAAAAAATACTGTTTGAAATGCTACTTGATGAGTTACGCACGGATATCGGTAACTTACAAATGATGAGTGCGGCTATTGCACAAATTGATGTCATGGCCAATTTTGCCCATCAGGCCCGCTTGCGTAACTGGATACGTCCAGAATATAGCCCAGAAGTGGGGATTAAAATTAAGGCGGGGCGCCACCCTGTGGTTGAGTCACTGAGTAAAACGGCTTTTACCCCAAACGATACTACTTTAGATTTTAATCATCGTATGGCGATCATTACAGGGCCGAACATGGGTGGTAAATCGACCTTCATGCGTCAAACTGCATTGATTGCCCTACTCGCTTACTGCGGTAGTTTTGTACCGGCTCAATCTGCGGTGCTTGGCCCCATCGACCGAATATTTACTCGTATTGGCTCTGCGGATGACTTATCTACGGGTAAATCAACCTTTATGGTGGAAATGACCGAAACCTCACAAATTCTGCATCATGCAACCAATCAATCCTTAGTCTTAATGGATGAAGTGGGTCGTGGCACCAGTACTTATGATGGTTTGTCACTTGCTTGGGCCTGTGTGCTCGATTTAACACGACGAATTAAATGTTTATGCCTATTTGCAACGCATTATTTTGAACTCACCGAGCTGGGTAAAGATGCCAATATTGATAATTATCATGTAACGGCGCGCGAGTTGAATGGTAACCTCATTCTACTTCATAAAGTGCAACAAGGGCCTGCAAGTCAAAGTCATGGTCTACAAGTGGCTAAACTCGCAGGTATTCCTGCCGCAGTGATTAAAGAAGCACAGAACCGTCTTCGAATTTTGGAGACTCAACAAAAACAGCAACAAAATACCGCGGTTCAAACCGATCTGTTTGCGGAAATTTCAGAGCCTGAGATTATCGAACGCGTGGTTGAAGTTGAGAAGACCTCTCCTGCTTTAGATGCATTAAGTGACTTAGATGTCGATAATCTAACGCCTAGAGAAGCCTTGCAACAATTGTATGCGCTAAAAGACCTGCTCAAAGCCTAAAACCATACATCATAAAAAAGCTCCGATATCGGAGCTTTTTTATGTCTTCACTTTTATACTCAATAAAATTTAAGAATATTGATGAAAAATCTGATTTTTATTCAGCCATAATCAATCTGAGTGACATCAACATATCAGTCGATCAAGAGAAATAAGGAATTAAACCGAGTTAAATTTAAGAATTAAATTTATGCAATTTATCAAGTTTTTGCGTATGATTCTCATTACATCATATTTTTACACGAATTGTTCAGTTTTTAGGGATTTTAACAGCACTGCATATAATAATTATCAATAAAAGGAATTGTTAGTTATGCTATTTTTTGCCTAAAATAGACTATTCGTTATTAGAACCATATTTTTAGGTAGCCGTCGCCATGACCTTTGTTGTCACTGAAAACTGTATTAAATGTAAATATCAAGATTGCGTAGAAGTTTGCCCTGTTGACTGTTTCTACGAAGGCCCGAACTTCCTTGTTATTAATCCAGACGAATGTATCGACTGCGCACTATGTGAGCCTGAATGTCCAGCAAATGCCATTTTCTCTGAAGATGAGTTACCTGAAGGTCAGGAAGTGTTTATTGAGCTCAATACTGAACTTTCTCAAAAATGGCCAAATATCACTCAAATTGGCGATCAACCCGCAGATCGTGAAGAATGGAACGGAAAAGCTGATAAATTACAATATCTTGAAAAGTAATTTTTAGGCTTCACAAAAAAGATCAGCATATGCTGATCTTTTTTTATACTGAAAGCACACATTTCATTGCAATTTATTCAAATTTTCTCACGAAATTTAGATTAAAATAGAACGAGTTTATAAATTATTGATTTCTATAATGAAGCATTTACTCAAGGGATTATTGTCCGTTGCAATACTCCCTATTGTTTTTGTTGGATGTACCACTTCGCCACAAAAACAAGGACACACTATTACAACTCCCGACGGTAAACGTATTTACATTCCTCAAGAAAAGGTCACCTCAACACGACATGTCGCACCCAAAGTGGTGCCTTATGCCTACAACTCATGGGTTGCCTTTTCAAATAATTTACACCAAGTACGTGAATATGAAGTCTTCTTAGAAAGAAATGGTGTGGGCAACATCATTCCATCTTTCGAATTGATGCGTACCGCACGCGACTGGCAAAAATGTGGCCGTTCAGAATATATGGTGCCGAATCGTGAACTTTGGAAAAACCAAATTGCGACCTTACGCGTATTTAAATATCTTGTTGCGGCAAATGTTTTGACAGATTTCGAAGTGACTTCTGTATACCGTGATCTACCATTAAATCAATGTGCAGGTGGTGCTAGTTCCTCACGTCATCTCTATAACGCTGCAATTGACTTCCGTATTGGGCCTGCTTATCCACAACCTGAAGACTATACCTATATCGAAAATACGAAATTCCGTTTGTGCCAATTTTGGTCTCAACACGGTCAAACTTTAAATATGGGTCTTGGCTTATATGCATCAGGACAAATCCACATCGATACGCAAGGTTATCGTACTTGGGGACCAGATCATTCTAGTCGCTCCTCAATGTGTAATTACTAAAGAATGACAAATAAATGACAAGGCCTCTTCGGAGGTCTTTTTTGTGCATAAAAACCACAAATACGGAACAATAAATTGCGCTAACAGTGGAAAGGGTTAAAATGCTTGCATCAAAAATGAGGTGCTAAAATATGCAACAAATGTGGACAGACATTGATGCTTACATCGATTCACATTTAATTCCGGAAGATCCTGTTCTGACTCAAACGCTCAAACATACCGATGAACGTGGTTTTCCCGATCATCTTGCTGTCGCAGCAAACCAAGGTATGCTGCTGCAAATGTTAATCCAGATGAATAACTGCAAACGTGTACTAGAGCTTGGAACTTTCGCCGCATATAGCACGATGTGGTTGGCACGTGCCCTACCTAAAGATGGCTATATTTTAACTATTGAAGGTCGTGATACCCACGCAGCCCTTGGTCAAGAAAATATCGACAATGCTAAACTGCCACAAACTATTGATCTCAAATGTGGCCGCGCTGCCGATATTCTTCGCGAACTTCCAGAAGAGACAGAACCTTTCGATTTTATTTTTGTCGATGCAGACAAACAAAGCTATCCTGAATATCTTGAATTGAGCTTAAACCTATCACATTCAGGCACTGTGATTGTGCTAGATAATGTGATTCGTGCTGGCGATATTCTTAATCCTGAGAATCATAAGCCAAGCATTGAGGGTATTCGCGATATGTTTAAAGCGATGCAAAACAATCCGCGTATTTTATCGTGCACAGCTCTACAGACTGTGGGCTGCAAAGGTCATGATGGTTTTGCCATTGCGATTGTAAAATAATCTAAAATCTTTTTTGATTTTTACTTCTCGCATAAAGGATAAAAAACACACAACACAATATTATTATTCAAATACAATAACTTAAAAACATTGCACACAGAGTTATCCACAATATATGAGGATAACTCTGATTATTTTAAATACAAATACTAGACTTTAATGTCAATCATTTTGCCGTTCATCTCTCACATTATGAGGTGAAAAATTTCGTTCATTTCACTACAAGTAAAGGTACAGTTGAATTCCTAAATATACTGGTCGCAATGCTGCCTAGGAAGAACTGATGAATCTTACTGTGACTAAATGCGCCCAATACAATTAATTGAATCGCATGTTCTTGTTGATAATTCAAAATATTTTCTGCCACATCTCCATAGCGGTATTCTGTAATTACATCCAGCCCAGCATTGGTCAAATAATTTTTTGGATCATCTAAAATTTGTGGATGGTCACCAACATAGACCAAATGGCATTGTAAAAGGCGCAATAAATCACTTTGTCCAACACGTTTCATTAAATCGACGCAAGTTGGAGAATATTCATAGGCAAAAATAAAGCGAGTTGGCGGCTTAAAGGTCGGGCCTACTGTCATCACGGTACAACTTGCACCACGGATAAAGTTTTCGACATTACTCCCTAGTGGTTTATTACGTTCCGCTGAACGCTCACCCACACGACCGATGACTACAATGTCATCGGATTGAAGAACATTAAAACTTTGTTCTAAAAAATCGCCTTTTTCCTGAATCAAAGAAGATTTAATCCCATGCTTGGTTTCAATCATTTCTGAGATATGTTTGAGCAAGTTATTGCTATAGTCCAAAGCCAATTCACTTTGTTTTTGCTCAAGTTCTGCAAGTTCTTTGAGTAGCATGGCATTACTTTCGAATCCAATAACACCACTAATTTCACCGAGATGATAACTTGCAGGATAATAATCAAGTACTTGGAGCAAGACCAGTTCACGATGGGTTTGTTTAGCCACCCAAGCAGCCGCGTCTGCTAACGCATTAATGCATGGAGAAGAGTCGATACATGCGATAACTCGTTTCATGATTAGCCCTCGTATTTTTTATTGCTTGGCTATAAAAGTTGTTTGTTATTTTTAACTTAACACAACTCTGTTTCAGAGTGCATGCATTTGTGTAAGCAGAAAAGAGATTTTTTAACCAATTAACACTCAATTAGTCACGATATCGAATGAATTTTGCTGGATTTCCTGCAACGATTGCACGCGTTTCTATATTCTTGGTCACCATACTATTCATACCAACCACGGCATGTGCACCAATATGAATACCATCTTTAATACCAACATGTGCCCCCAACCAAACATCTTTCTCAATTTCAATGCCTTGAGAACGTACAGATTGTTGGTAAACAGGCAGGTCTAAATCGACCCCATGGTCAAATGCATACAAATGACAATATGCAGCGATACGCACTTGGTCATGCAATTTAATCCCGACCCGCCCGCCATCTAATATGCAATGATGGTTAATCGCCACTTCATTCCCTATTTCCAAAGGGCCGTGTAATGTGCAATCTGCTGCAATAAAAGTATTGTCACCAATCACAATCTTGCGACCGGGTTCTGCAAAGATATGTGCTAAAGGTGAAATAAAGCAGTTTTGACCTATTTCTACGGTTTCCATGGCTTGTAAATAGGCTTGGTATTCTTGTTGCCATGCTTCTGCCCATACCCGATTTTTTGGTTTAAGAGACCAATACAGCCATGGCATATAATTTAAACGATGTTTATGCTGTTCACGATATTTTAATAATGGATCGATCTCACTCATCATTTTCATCCTCAATGATATGTAGCAACTCACGACCTCTAGTGACATCCTGAATTTTTAATTTTAATGGATCGATTTGATGAATCTGTAAGGCTGCCTCAACACGAACACCGGTCGCTGTGTATTCTTCAGTAAATTCAATATTCTGTTGATTAAGTTCATATTGAAAAATTGCCCATTCATTAAATTGACATTGGAAATGAACTTTTTTCTTTTCGATCAGTTCGATCTTCTCAGCCAATAATAAGCATTGACCTGCACAGCCACCATAAGCTCGAACTAAGCCACCTGTACCTAATTTAATACCGCCATACCAACGATTGACTAAGACCAAAACATTGGTTAATTCATTGCCTTCAATTGTCGCTAAGATGGGTCGCCCTGCTGTGCCTGATGGTTCGCCATCATCATTAAAACGTACCGTATGGCCAATCTTCCATGCCCAACATTGATGTGTGGTTGAAGGGTCTTTATTGGCTTCTAGAAAATCTTTTACGGCCTGCTCATTTTCAACAGGAACTGCGATTGCCTGAAAACGACTTTTCTTAATGTCTTCTTCAAAACTAACCTGTGCAGCAAGAGTAAATGGCATAACTTTAATCAATCCTTATTCAACCGCTATTATAACGTTTTTTGAATAACTTAGAGATTTAAAAAGCCTCCGCAGAGGATAATGCTGATCAGTTAAGGAAATTCGGGTTATTTATTACCCTAAATTTCCTTATATTTGGATTTAAAGTGAGCTAAATTTACGTCTTACTGACCTTATTTTTAACTTTTAAATCCTTAACTGACTGGCATTATCCGCAGAGGAGGCTTTATGGCGTAGATTAACGCTCTCGCAAGGCTTCTTGCGCCTTATTAAATGGTTTGACTAAGTATTCAAGTACGGTTTTTGAACCTGTTCGAATATCAACGGTTGCCACCATACCTGGCGTAATACTGTAATTTTTTCCATCTTTATTGGTAAGTTTATCGCTATCAGTACGAATATACACACGATAATAGAACTGATCTTGCTTCACTTCATCACGCAAAGTATCTGGTGAAATCACCGTAACTTTACCTTTTAAACCACCATAGATGGAGTAGTCATAGGCGGTAATTTTGACCAAAGCGTCCTGCCCCGGATGAATAAAGGCAATATCGCGTGGCGAAATTCGTGCTTCCACCAATAACTTTTCATCCAGTGGCACAATGGTCATGAGCTTACCATTTTGTGGAATCACACCACCCAAAGTCATCACATCAATTTCTTTTACCACACCACGTACTGGGGATTTAAATACAGTTCGACTTAAAGTATCTGATTTACCACGCACCACTTGTTGCTGCGACTCAATATCAGTATTGGCCTTAGACAATTCTTCACGCGCTTTGACTAAATATTGGTTACGCACATCATTTAACTGATTTTGTAAGTCATTTGCTGAACGTTTCAGACGCAGCACTTCAACTTCACTGGCAGCACCTTTTGCCACCAAAGGCTCTGTCATTGCCAATTCTTGCTGAATCAGAACCAAAGCTTGTTCTAAGCCAGCAACAGATTCATCTAAATTTGCGCGACGTGAATGATAAAGTGCAGTTTCTTCCTTTACCAATGCTGGAATTTTAAGTACTTCTTCTGGAAAAGTTAAAGGCGTTCCATTCACTTCAGCGCGTAAACGTGCAGCCGTTGCGCGTGATGCAACGAGTAAAGATTCACTTTCACCGACATTAGATTCAAAACGTGTAGGGTCGAGTTGAGCAAGTATTTGACCTTGTTCAACAATTTGACCTTCTTTCACATTCAGTTTGGTTAAAATCCCCCCTTCAAGCGATTGAATAATTTGTTCCTTCGAAGATGGAATGACTTTACCCGTACCTGTTGAGACTTCTTCTAATTTAAATAACCATGCCCAAATCAATAAAATCGCCAAGCCAATGGTAATAATCCAAATAATTAAACTGGCTTTCGGCAAAGGTGGTTCTTTAAAACTCACTTTAGTCGATCGTTGAATTTCTTGTTTATTTTCACTCATGATTTATGCCCCAGCCACATTTTTCTGTGCATTCTGATTCAAAATCTGATCACGAGGTCCATCCATGACAATTTTACCTTCATTGACTACAATAATTCGATCCACCAACTCAAGTACAGCACGGCGGTGCGTTGCAACCACCATCGTCCGGTTCTGTAAATACACTTTAAGATGATCAATTAGTTGTTTTTCAGAAACATCATCAATCGCTGCTGTAGGTTCATCCAGCAATAAAATATTCGGCTGACGAATTAATAAACGTGCAAGCAGCAAGGCTTGGCGTTGCCCGCCAGAGAAACCTACACCGCCTTCTAAAATAATATAATCCAGTCCTTCTTTTTTCTCTTGAATGAAATGAATAGCACCGGTGATTTTTAAGGCTTCAATGAGCTGCTCATCTGTCGCAAGCGGCGCACCTAAGGTTAAGTTTTCACGGATTGAACCATAAAATAGCTGCGCATTTTGATTCAGTAAGCCCATATCTCGACGTACATCAGCTGGGTCAATGAGTGAAAGGTCAATACCATCAAGCTCGATTTTGCCTTGTACTGGCGTTTGCATACCTGAAAGTAGTTGCAATAAAGTCGATTTCCCTGCGCCATTACGTCCTAAAATCGCAATTTTTTCACCGGCTTTAATTTCAAGTTTTGAAATAAACAAACTTGGTCTTGGATCATCTTCACCATATTTAAAAGACACACCGTTCAATTCATAATGACCATGAATTGCAGGCTTATGAATGAGATGCGAATAATCGGGCTGATCTACTGGTTTCTTCATGAGTTCATCCAGACCTGCTTTAGCAACCTTTGCTTGCTGAAGACGGCCCAAAACACCAGAAAGTGCAGAAATTGGAGCCAGCATTCGTGAAGATAAAATCGAACACGCCACCAAAGCACCTGTAGTCATTTCACCTTTCATCACCGCAAAACAGCCGACAAGTACGACAATCGCAAAAGTTAAACCTTGAACTTTTTGTGTCCATGCTGACATCAGGCCGACGATTTTACGTTGACGCATACTGACATCAGCCGAGACTTCATTCATATGGTTCCATTGGTTTTGGAAACGAGATTCTGCTCGTAATAACTTGATATCTTCTATGCCTTGCACAGATTCAACCAATAAAGCATTACGAATTGAAGATTCACGCATCCCCAATTGTGCCAATTCTGCCAATGGTTTCTGCGCAAGTATGCCCGGTATAACCATTAACGGTACAACCACCAACATCACCCAGAACAGGTTTCCACCAATTAACCAGAAAATAAACAGGAATAAGAAGAAAAACGGTAAATCTGCAATAGCCGTAACTGTGGTAGAAGTGACCATTTCACGGACCCCTTCTAATTCACGAATTTGTGAAATAAAACTCCCTGTCGATTTTGAACGCTCACTATTTTTAATTCTGAGTGCATGACCAAACACCCGATCTGAAATTTTTAAATCTGCACGCTTTCCAATAATATCTGACAAATAAATACGTGATACGCGTAGAGTAAATTCGAATATTGCAGCGATCAGTACACCACTTGCCAGCACCCATAAGGTCGGTACGGACTGTGACGGAATAACTCGGTCATAGACGTTCATTGAAAATAGAATCGTTGCCAGTGCCAGAATGTTGGCCATCAAAGATGCAAACATGATGTCGATATAACGTTTCCAATCTTTCAGAACAATCGACCAAAACCAATTTTTCTCAAACGGCTTAATATATTCGTCAACGCGCGCATCGGGAACGGATGATTCAGGACGCAGAATATAAATATTTCTTATGCCATGACTTAAAGCTTCCAGTGTAAAAACCTGTGATAAGCCTTCATCACCACTGAGTTGAACACTGGCATTGCCATCGATATCAATACGCTCAACAACACCAACCTCACCGCCAATGAACTCAACCAATACAGGTAAACGCCACGGGTTGAGCAAATTAATATCATATGTATTCTTACGAACATTTAAGCCAATTTGACGTGCCATAACAGCAATCAGATCATCTGCATTTTGATGTTGATCCCAATCGAGTTGCAAACGTATTCTTTCTTCGGAGGGTTCAATTCGGTAATGCTTGGCAATATTCAGAACGGCTTGAAGCCAAGGTTGATAATTTATGGTATTACTCATGGCTGAACTTCAAACCCCTGAATAGCTATATTATTAAGTTCATAAATATTGCGTGAACGGCCTGTGACTTGAATATATTGCGCAAGTGCTGAATAAATATCATATTGTGATGTTACAATTTCCTGAGCGGCACTATGAATGGCTTGTTCGGCATTCAGTAAGTCCACAACGGTTCTTGTACCTAATTTATATTGCTCTTGGTACAACTCTTTGGTTCGCACCGTTGTTTCTCTGCGTTGAACCAGTACAGACATCAGACGTTTTTTATTTTCAATCTGTTCACGAATCATGCGTACTTGATCAATCACATCCAAATACACGGTGTTAACTTGTGCCTTTGCCGCTTCTTCTGCATAACTGGCAGCACGTGTTTGTGCAGCTACAGCACCACCCTGATATAAATTACTTTTTGCTTCAAGCATGACCGAACTGTATAAGCCGCTGTCTTCATTATTATTTGGATTTCGCCCATTGACCGCTTGGCTCAAACTGCCTACAACATTTAAAGTGGGATACGCACTGAGTTTTGAATGTTGCTTTTGTAATTTTGCAACTTCTACACCCGCCTGTGCCTGCATCATCGTTGGGATCATTTTAAAATCGGGATCTTGATAGAGTTCTGCCGCTGTTAAGATTCGATCTGGAATCACCCAATTGATATTGGTCACATCAAAACCCAGTAAAGTTCTCAAACGTTGTTGAAATTGTTTTAATTGCGTTTCTTGCGTAATTAAATTAGATTCCGCTGCTTCTAAATTTGACTTCGCTTGAATTGGATCGGCTTGGCTACTGATACCAGCTGTTGCCCGTAGATTTGCAATCTCAGCAATTCGACTTATACCGCTAATTTGCTGATGCGCAATCTTAATGACTTCTTGATAACGTTTAATATTAATGATGGCATTTGCAACATCAAAAGAAACACCATCTAAACTGACCAACACATTGGCCTGTTCTTGCAGCATTTTAGCTTCTTCAATATCTACGACACTTTTGGTCTTACCAAAATCATAAAGCATTTGTGTCGCATTTAAAGAAATCAGCTGCCTTCCTCGCTCACCTTTGGTTAAATCAGCTGTATCTAAACCACCAGTAATTTGTGGATAATACGCCGCATTTGCCATATCAATATTGGCATTTTGCGAAGCAACAGAAGCAATACTTTGGGTAATTTCAGGACGGCGTTGTACTGCAATATGAATTGCATCAATAAAACTTAAATTTTTGGCAAGGGTATTAGGATTATAACTACCTATTTGCGCTCGCCCATAAGAGACCGCAGGCATTTCTTGTACCCGAGAAGTATCTAAATTAAATTTACTGAGCTGAGTAATATCGATTTTTTCAGCAGAAGGTTTGGGTTTATTAGGTAAAAATATCTTATCTAATGTTTTTTGAATTGTTCCTTGCGTGGTGCTCGTATCAGCCGCATGTACTAAACTTATAGAAAATGGTAACAATAATATATATAAAAAATTGCACTTATTCATATGCACATGCCCATTGACTGGACCTCTCATCTTTCGTAATTGCATGATTTAAGCAAGTCGTATTTTGAGTGGTAAGTATACTGAATTCTTATTATCTTTTTAAATTAATTGATCATTTTTTATCACATCAAAAATATAAACCTGTTAAATGATACGCAAATCATTCAACAGGGAATCATTTCATTCGACGTTTAAACAGTAAAATCATCACCCAAATAAACTTTACGTACCGTTTCATCTGCAAGTACTTCTTCAGGTGTTCCTTCTGCAATCACAGCACCTTCACTGACAATATAAGCATGTTCACAAATTGCCAATGTTTCACGCACATTATGATCGGTAATGAGAACGCCAATACCTCGATCTTTTAAGGTACGAATAATATCTTTAATATCACCCACCGAAATTGGATCGACACCAGCAAAAGGTTCATCAAGCAACATGAATTTTGGGTCAGCAGCGAGTGCACGTGCAATTTCTGCGCGTCGACGTTCACCACCCGAAACACTCATGCCCAATGAATCTTTAATATGGGTGATTTTAAAATCCGCCAATAACTCAGTTAAACGCTGTTGACGTTGTTGCTTATTTAAATCTTTACGGGTTTCTAAAATCGACATAATATTTTCAGAAATCGTTAATTTTCTAAAAATCGATGCCTCTTGTGGCAAATAACCAATTCCTTTGCGTGCACGCTCATGCATTGCCAAATCAGACAAATCAAGATCATCGAGATGAATCTCGCCTTTATCCATCCGAACTAAACCGACAACCATATAGAAACTGGTGGTTTTACCCGCACCATTAGGCCCAAGTAGCCCAACAATTTGCCCACTTTGCATGCTGAAAGACACATCCTTCACCACCCAACGCTTACTATAGTTTTTGGCTAAATGCTTAATGCATAGCGTCTGTACTTGTGGTGTGTCTTGCATTAATCACGCGCTCCTGGGAATGACTTCGAGCTGGATGGCGGAATTACAATTTCTACACGACCTGATGGTGAACCCGTTTTATTTGGCGTACCTTCAGCCACAATATCACCTTTATTCATACTGTATTTCAAAGTATTACCACGAATGCTTGCACCATCTTGTTGTAATGACGCATTGCCTGACATAGTAATGATGCCTGTTTCTGCATTATAAAGAATTTTTTGTGCCTGACCTTTCACAAATCCTTTGGCTGGATCTACTTTTTGCTGAAAATGTGCAGGGCCGCCTGTAGCTGTAATGGTGCTAATCTGCTTCTTGCTATTCAAGTTGGCTACAATTGAGTTGGCCTGAAGTTTCATTGTCCCTTGTTCAATGATGACATTACCTGTGTAGGTGGTAATACCTGTTTTGTCATTGAAAGTAGCACGGTCCGCAACCAATGAAATGGGTTGATTACGGTCAGAAGGCAAGGCAAATGCCGCAACCGAGCATAAAGCCAGTGAACCGAGTAGCGCTGCGCGTTTTAGGAAAGTTTTAGGCGTTTTTCGATTAAGATTATGGTTCATACTTTCCTCGAATATTAAAAAATTCGTATTGACCGTCATTTAAATTGGCCTTTAAGCCTTGGCTCACAAATTCTGCTTGAGGCGATAACACTGTAACGGTCTTATCGGTTTCAATTACTTTTAACTTTGGAAATGCGGTAAGCTCCTCGGTATGGAACTCCATTTTTCCATCGCGTATAAGTTTTGTCGCAACCACCTGATCACTTAGAATGACTTTTTCATTGTCATTCATCCCCTTTGCTTGTTTCGCAAAGAAGGTCGCATCGACTGCGCCATCTTTATAAGTAGAAGCATTTAAATTGACTAAATATGAAGTCTGTTTCTGCAAATCTTGCTCAAGACGATCCACTGTAGCACGAAGATTCAGCTTCCCCTGCTCATCGGTTTGAGTCAGGTTAATGTTCTCGGCAGAGTACGTCATATTCTTCGATGAATCGACCTGAAGCTTATTACTCTTACCACCGAAATAGTAGTAACCACCGCTTATTGCTGCGATTACCACAGCTGTCACATATAAAACTTTAGTATCCATAAGCGGAGATTCGACCCAATGATTGCATCATTAAATTATTAATAAGGTGCACTTGCATATTTTTCAAGTAGTTCTTGGTATACACCTTTAGATACCAACAGCATATCGCAGATTTCGCGTACTGCACCACGACCACCCATAGATTGAGTCACAAGGTCTGCACGGCGACGAACTTCTAAATGACCATTTGGCACAGTGACCTTCATCCCTGCAATAGCGAATGCAGAAAGATCCGGCCAATCATCACCCATATATAAGCAATCTGCCGGGTCAATATCAAACTGAGCACATGCTTCGGTCAAAGCTACGCCTTTATCTTCACGGCCTTGGAATACCAAATCTACACCAAGGTCAGACATGCGTTTTTCAACAATATTACTTTTACGCCCAGTAATAATAATGACTTTAACACCCGCTTTCTGAACTAGTTTCATACCGAGTCCATCACGAATATCAAAAGATTTAATCTCGTCTCCACTGTTGGTCAGTGTGACAAAACCATCACTTAAAATTCCATCTACATCCAGTACCAGTGCTTTTACGTGACGTGCTTGTTCTAGCAATACATACGATGCCATTTTCTTAATTTACCCCAGCCTGAATCAGATCGTGCATGCTGATAATACCAATGACTTTATTAGCATCATCAACAACAACAAATTGTGTAATTTTCTTTTCATTCATACGTTCAAGTGCTAATACTGCACGCGCTTCTTCAGAAATAGTCAGTGGATTTTGAATCATCACTTCTGACACTTTCATATTGACATCAAAACCTTGTTGTTTATCAATCAAACGACGTAAATCACCATCGGTGAAAATACCGAGCAACTTATCGTCCGCATCCACAATCGTGGTTAAGCCCAAACGCTTATCAGAAATTTCATACAAGACTTTATTCATTGGTGTATCTGGTGAGACTTTTGGCAAGTCTTCACCTCTATGCATTAAATGTTTTACATGCAATAACAAACGTTTGCCTAATGCACCTGCCGGATGAGAACGGGCAAAATCATCTGATGTAAAACCACGCGCATCCAGTAACGCGACTGCTAACGCATCACCCAATGCTAATGTTGCTGTAGTACTTGAAGTCGGTGCTAAACCTAGTGGACATGCTTCTTGGATATCACCCAACGTTAACGCAACATCTGCATTTTGTGGCATTGGGCCTTTGTCATCACCACTAATAGTAATCAGCGGCACACCAAGATGTTTGATTAATGGCATTAACATCATGATTTCATCACTCTTACCAGAGTTTGAAATCGCAATTAGCACATCACCACTGACCAACATCCCCAAGTCACCATGACCTGCTTCACCCGGATGCATAAAGAATGACGGTGTGCCTGTTGAGGCAAATGTTGCCGCCATTTTACGACCAATATGCCCCGATTTACCCATACCCGTAATGACTAAACGACCACGGCAGAGCAAAATGTATTCACATGCACGGTCAAAACGTTCATCAATTTGTGTCGCTAAAACCTGTAAAGCTTGTTCTTCTATACGCAAAGTCTCTAACGCGACTTTTTGAAAATCAATTGGATTGGGCATATTTTGTGGATTCAAAGTGTTCACACCTTTCTAACTCTGAAAACAGAGTTAACCTTCAATAGGATTTAAGAAAATTTCGGCCATTTTAGCATAACTAACAAAGTTCTACGTTTCAAAATGTTCATGGCAAATGTAATGAATGTCATTATTTTCAATGTTTGAAACAAAAAAAATCCTTATCTTTCGATAAGGATTTTTTCGTATTCTGGAGCGGGAAAGGAGACTCGAACTCCCGACCCCAACCTTGGCAAGGTTATGCTCTACCAACTGAGCTATTCCCGCAATGAGGTGAATTATAGAGAATTTTACAGCAGTGTCAACTCTCCATAATTTTATTTGTTTATTTAATCAGCACGTCGCCAAATTGTGCCTTGACGTGTATCTTCTAAAACAATGCCTTGATCCAATAAAGATTGGCGAATTTCATCGGCTTTGGCAAACTCCTTGGCTTTTTTCGCATCTTTACGTTGCTGAATAAAGTCTTCAATCTGCACTTCTGTTAAAGCCAAAGCTTCCTGACCGATATCTGATTTTAAGAAATCATCCACATTGTGTTGCACTAAACCCAAAATATTGGTGAGGTGGCGTAAAGTTGAATAATACATAGCAGATTGCTCAGCATTTTCTTCTTTCACTGCGCGGTTGAGTTCTTTGATAATTTCAAAGAGTACCGCAATCGCTTCAGAAGTATTGAAATCATCACGCATCGCAGTATTAAAACGCTCAACTAAAGTCGTTTCTAAGGTTTCAACAGTTTTGTCACCATACACTTGTTCATACGCTTTAAATGCATGATAGAAGCGGGTTAAGGCATTTTTCGCTTCTTTTAACGCAAAATCTGAGAAATTCACAGGGCTGCGATAGTGCGAAGACACAATAAAGTAGCGAATTACTTCAGGATGGAATTTATCCATCACATCACGAATAGTGAAGAAGTTGCCGAGTGATTTCGACATTTTCTCGCCATCGACATTGATGAAACCCACGTGCATCCAATAGTTTACATATTGTTCACCTGTTGACGCTTCGGACTGCGCAATTTCATTTTCATGATGCGGGAAGGTTAAGTCTGAACCGCCACCATGGATGTCAAAATGATTACCTAAGCAGCACGTCGACATTGCAGAACATTCGATGTGCCAGCCCGGACGACCATTACCCCAAGGGGACGCCCATGAAGGTTCATTTTCTTTGGCATGTTTCCAAAGCACAAAGTCAAATGGATGTTTTTTCTCTACTTCAACATCGACACGCTCAGAAGCGCCCGCTTGCATGTCTTCCAGTTTACGACCTGACAGGCGACCATATTTGGCAAATTTTTCGACTTCAAAATATACATCACCATTTGAAGATGGATACGCTGTGCCTTTATCCACCAAATTACCGATCATATTTTGCATTTGCGGGATAAAATCTGTCGCACGTGGTGCTTCATCTGGGTGTAGGCAACCGAGATTTTCAGCATCTTCATTCATTGCTTGAATAAAACGGTCGGCTAACGCTGTAATGCTTTCACCATTTTCATTCGCACGTTTAATAATTTTATCGTCAATATCGGTAATGTTGCGAACGTACTTTACGTTCCAGCCTTGGCTACGCAGGAATCGAATAATATAGTCAAATGCAACCATAACTCGAGCATGACCAATATGACAGTAGTCATATACCGTCATCCCACAGACATACATGTCAATATGCCCTTCTTTACGTGGCACAAATTCTACTTTTTTACGTTGCTCTGAGTTATATAGAACAAAAGGTTGCATAGCTGTTCAAAAGACTTAAATAAAAGGATGGCTCATCTTAACCTAAGCATTATTATTCATAAAGTTTTCAGTGAAAAATTTGTGTGTTTAAGTCTGGTGCTTATCACAGTTATTTTTATTAGGGTTTTTACAAATAAAATTTAAGGAATTAAAAATCGATCGATTTACTAAAATACTCATGCTATAGATACAAAATATTGTCGGTCAGTGAACTTAGCTCTTCAGGATGATGCGTTACATAGATCATGGGTAAATGATAATGCTGATGAATCTGTTGTAGATAATTCAGAATCTGTTGCTTTAATTGATGATTCAACCCTGTTAATGGTTCATCAAGCAGTAATAGGTTGGGATTAGACAATAGTGCACGTCCGATAGAAATGCGCTGTGCCTCTCCCCCTGAAAGTTCATGCACCTTACGCTTGAGTAATGATTGTACATCTAACATTTGTACAACCTCATCTAACTGAAATTTTAAATGCTGACTTTTAACCAGTTGTTGGCCGTAAAGTAGGTTTTGCTGCACATTCAAATGAGGAAATAACAACGCATTTTGAAAAACCAATGCTGTTTTACGTTGATGTATTGCTAAGGAAATACATTGGTTGGTATCGACAAAGACAGTGTCATTAAAAATGATACATCCTTGTTGTGGTCGTAAAAGTCCGACAATATTCTTAAGTAAGGTACTTTTACCCCGACCTGATGCGCCCATCACTCCCATAATTTGGTCTTGGAGGGAAAAATCTACCTGTAGTTGAAAATCATGATGATGATACTCAAACTGACATTGCAACATTTCAGCCTCTCAATTTCCGTTGATATTTCTGCATAATCCAATAATTGGCAACCAATGCGCCAAAAGCCACAACCAAAGACAATGTAACCAAACGCATCGCAGCCTGTTCTCCTTCTGGCTGCTGAATCAGTGAATAAATAGCAATTGGAATGGTGCGAGTTTCATCGGGGATGTTGCCGACAAAGGTAATGGTTGCACCAAACTCTCCAAGGCTGCGGCTAAAACATAAAATGCTGCCGATTAAGATGCCCGGAAGTGACAATGGCAGGCTGATACTGTAAAAAACGCGCTGCGGGTTTGCACCCAAAGAACCTGCAACCTGTTCTAACTGCCGGTTAATCATCTGAAAAGACAGGCGAATCGGCTGTACCATCAAAGGGAAAGCCACAATCATCGAGGCCAAAACCGCACCTTTCCAATTAAAAACCAATTGAATACCAAACTGATTCAACAGCTGTCCAATCCAGCCATTGGAGCCAAATAAAATCAGCAGCAGATAGCCCAAAACTACGGGTGGCAATACCATCGGCATTTGCAACAAGGCTTCAGCAATAAATTTTCCCTTAAACTCATAGCGCGCAAGCAGCCATGCCAAAGCAATCGCAAAAGGCAGGCAGAACAGTGTGGCGCACACTGCAACTTTGACCGATAAGTGCAAGGCACTCCATTCTTCAGGGCTGAGCACAGTCTAAAACCTATAAACCAAAGCCATAGTGGCTAAAAACTTTTTTAGCCTGCGGGCTGTGTTTCAAGTATTGATTAAACTTCACTGCTGATGGATTTTTTGCCCCCTGAACTGTCAGCGCAATCGGATAAGTAATGGGGCTATGGCTATTGCTGGGGAATGTACCGGCGATTTTGACTTTTTGACTGATCAAGGCATCGGTTTTATAAACAATACCCACCTGACATTCTCCGCGCTCAACAAAGGCCAAGGCTGAACGCACATCATCTGTCCCGACAATTCTGCCACTTAGGCTATTTAACCAATTCAGCTTAATCAAGCTTTGCTTGGCATATTTTCCAACTGGTACAGATTCCATTTGCCCAGTGCATAAATGCCCTTGAAAGGATTGTGCAAAATTAAACTGCGGCTGCATTTTCAACTGCTGCTTGCTGGCAATTGGCGTTATTAAAACCAGCTGATTATGCAGCAGAGTTTTGACTTGATTGGCCTGAATTTTCTGCTTTTGTGCCAAATAATTCATCCAGTCCTGATCTGCTGAAAAGTAAATATCGCTCGGTGCACCTGCTTCAATTTGTTTTGCCAAGGCTGATGATGCACCAAATATAGGAACAATATCGACGCTCGGATTTTGCTTTTCGTATAGTTTGGCAATATCGGTGACTGCATTGGTTAAACTGGCTGCGGCATAAATTTTCACGGTTTTGGCATGCAACATGGGAGATAACAAACTGACAACGAACAATAATTTTACAGAACAGTGCATTGTGTCACCTCCTAATGCTGAATAAACGAGACTTGTAGAATGTGCCCAGCCTGAATATATTCAGCGGCTGGCACTCTGACGATACAATTGGCATGCATTAAATTACTGAGCATATGCGACTGCTGTTTGGCTAGACTGCTGATTTTTAAAATGCCATGTTCAAAAACAGCATGCATTCGTAAAAAGCGTTCCCGCGCATCGGCTTTCAAAGCATGCTGCAAAATGCCAGTTGCCCACACCACTGGCTGAGATTGCCCTTGCATGACGTGCAATAACGCCGTGACATAAATTTGCAGGCCGATATACACCGCTGCTGGATTACCCGGCAAACCCAATAATAAACAACAGCTTCGATCTTCGCGCTGATATTGCGCAAACAACATAGGTTTGCCCGGTTTTTGTTTTACTTTCCAGAAAATCTGTTCGAAACCAATTTTTAAAGCGACTGGACGGACGAAATCATAATCACCGACCGAAACCCCACCTGTGCTGATGATCAAATCATATTGATTCTTAAGCTGTTCAAAACATGCAGCAACAGCTTCTGCGGTATCAGCCACATGTAGAATTTCCACCTGATGATTTTGCGATTGGAACCAAGCCTGAATCATCGGCGCATTGGCATCAAAAATTTTTCCAGAGTTTAAATCTGCCACAGAATCGGCAACTTCATCTCCTGTGATGAGCACTGCAATTTTGGGAAAACGTTGTACTTTAATTTGCTGAATACCCGCCATGCTTAAAGAGGCAATTGCGCCAACGGTCAGCCGTTGTCCTGTCTTTGCCAGCAACTGGCCTACTGCAATTTCTTCGCCCATATCGCGGATATCGGCATGCAGCGCTAAATTTTCGGTCAAGCAGATATGCTGATGTTGCAGCTGTACAATTTCCTGACGCGCCACGGTTGCCGTGCCCACTGGGATTTTTGCACCGGTAAATATCCGTACTGCCTGACCTGCAGATAATTCCATTTCAGCAACTTGCCCTGCACGGATTTCCCCAATCAATTCAAAACAACTCTGCGCTGGAATATCTGTCTTCGCACAAAGCGCATAACCGTCTACGGCACTTTGTGAAAAAATTGGTAGATGGATGTCTGAATAGATATCTTCTGAAAGATAGCGGTTCAGGGCTTGCGCTAAAGGCAAAATTTCAGCAGCTAAAGGGTTGCTATGCTCAAATATAAACTGCAAA
Source organism: Acinetobacter sp. (assembly GCF_050285345.1). GTDB lineage: Bacteria > Pseudomonadota > Gammaproteobacteria > Pseudomonadales > Moraxellaceae > Acinetobacter. The sequence continues at coordinate 14,064 of NZ_JBLZXR010000022.1, read as the reverse complement.
GCTTGATCAACCGAGATTAGGCCTTGTTCTGCGCCGCAGCTGTCATGTTGGCTATCCGCTAATGTTGAAGTTAAGGCTTGATTCATTGATAGCCTCCCGCATGCGGAATATTTTTCTGCACATCAAATAAATGCACCAAGGCTGGCAGTACCGCAATCAAAGATTCTTTCGCGCCTTGACGGCTGCCCGGTAAAGTCATCACTAGACTGTTGTCGATATAACCTGCGACTCCACGACTCAGCGCTGCATAAGGCGTGCGTTTTTGTCCAAAACTGCGCGAAGCTTCCATCAAACCAGGAATTTCACGTTTTAATAAAGGCTGAATAGTTTCCACAGTTAAATCTTTCGGCCCCAAGCCTGTTCCACCAACGGTTAAAATCAGTGGATAGTCATTTTTCTGCTGTTCTATTAGTGTCAACAATTGTTCAGGACTGTCTGGAATGATTTGATAATTGATATTGCTGAAATTGGCTTCTTGTAAAATTTCTAAAACATTCTGCCCTGCGGTATCTGACTTTTTTCCAGAGGCCACGGTATCTGATAAAACAATAATTGAGGCTGACAGGCTTTCTTTAAGCACCCGAGTAAAATGTGATTTTCCACCTTTTTTATTTTGCAGTTTGACTTGATCTAAGCATAAATCTTCAGCTTCACAATGCGGTTTCAACATGTCATATAACGTTAAGCCTGCTAAAGAAACAGCTGTTAAAGCTTCCATTTCCACCCCTGTCGGGCCAATGGTTTCGACCACGGCTGTAATGACAACGTGTGCATCAAATAATTCATATTCCATATCTGCGCGGTAAATTGGCAGCGGATGGCATAACGGAATCAGTTCATCAGTACGTTTCGCACCAAGAATCCCGGCAATCCGCGCAGTTTTCAGCGCATCGCCTTTTTCGGTAGTGCCATTTCGAAGCAGTTCAATGCAATGCGGCAGGGCATACAAAATACCTGTGGCAACTGCGGTACGGTAACTTTCTTCTTTCATCCCCACATTTTTCATGGCAAATTCCTGTTGAATATTTTAAAGTCGTTTAGATCCATAGCGCCTTACATCCACTCTTGTTCAATAAAGCCGGCATATTCAGCTGAATGATGTGGATGGCTATGCGAATGTGCCTGTACACCGTGTTGAATCAGCGAATTACTACCACGTCCATGTCTGTTTTGCTGTATTTGGCTGCTCTGCTTCAATCCATCTGCATCATCTTTGCGAATACTGCAGCCTTCGACAAACTGACTGCTACCATCCAGATAAAACTCTTCTTTCCACACTGGCACTTCGTGTTTGACCCGTTCAACCGCTTCTTCACAGGCAGCAAAGGCTTCACGACGATGTGCGGCATAAGCGATGGCAATAATGGCTGTTTCGCCAATGTCTAGAGTGCCAACCCGATGCACGACCCGCACATAAGACACGCCATATTTAGCTTCTATCTCCTGTTCTATTTGGCGAATCATCTTTTCAGCCACAGGTGCATAAGCAGTATATTTCAGCGCCTTAACCGCAAGGCCTTCATGATGATTGCGCACCGTGCCGATAAATAAGCCAATGCCGCCACATTCAGGAAAATATTGAATCTCATCAAATATTTCCTGCTTAAGAGCTAGGTTTTGAATACGTACAAAGTTTTTCAGCTGCATATCAGCCTCCTGCCACTGGAGATAACAGGACAATGACAGCATCTTCCACCAAAATAGTGGTACGGCTCATCATGTTTTCCCCCATGGCACAGGCACAGCGCTCAAGCAAGCTGTAGGCTTCCGGATAGACGCGTGCAATATTTTCAAACACATCTGCAACCGTGCTTTCGGCCTCACATTGCAGATATAAATCTTCTGGTAATAGCCGCTGGATTGCGCCAAACGCTTCAATTTTGACCTGAATCATTTTGGTCATGACTTCTGACATGGCTAACCTCCAATCATGTGCATGCTGATCTTTCTGCCGTGCGATTGTTGAATATAAGACTGAGCTTTTTCAGTGTGAATCTCGGCTTGAATAGCTTGATAGCCCGATTTTTTCTGCCAAATATAAGCACTGAGTTTTTCGTGTAGATCAAACTGCGAAAGATATTTTGCAGGTGCATCATGTTGAGTAATGTGCCGTGCCAAATGCTGGATTTCCGCTTTAAGCCGCAGCCCTGTTTGTGTAAATAAGCAATTAAATAACTCACCTTGTGCACTCAGCCGAAGACGATCACATTCACCGCAAAATGCGTTCGTCATGGTTGAAATAATGCCTACAAGTTTTCCATCGATGTGATAGCTTCGCGCAGGACTTGCGCTTTGCTCTTGCAGGATCTGTACAGTAAATTCAGTAGCTAACACATTTAAAACTTCTTGCTCAGTTACGACCGATGATGCAGACCAGTTCTGGTCACCATCGAGCGGCATAAACTCAATAAAACGCGGTTCAAATTGCTCTGAATGCGCCCATTTCACAATTGGCAAAATTTGGTCATCATTCATGCCTTTTATCAGCACGGTATTAATTTTAATGTTCAGTCCAGATTGCTTGGCCGCTGCAATCCCATCCAATACAGGCTGTAATTGTTTTTGGGTCAATGCTTCGAATTGCACTGGATTTAAACTGTCTAAACTAATGTTCAGACCGTCCAAGCCCGCATGTTTAAGCTGCGCGGCATAGGCGGCAAGATAATGACCATTGGTGGTCATTGAAATTTGTTTGAGCCCAATTTTTCTCAACGCTTGGAGCTGCGCTATAAAATGCACCACACCTTGACGCATTAAAGGTTCGCCGCCAGTGATGCGGATTTGCTCAATGCCTTGCTGCACCATAAATTCACAAAAGGCGTACAGCTCTTCAAAACTTAAAAGACTTTGTTTGTTCATCCATTCGGGATGTTCAGGCATGCAATAGACACATTTAAAATTACAGCGATCTGTCACCGAAATACGGAGCTTGCGTTTTTGCCGCCCAAATTGATCTTGGAACACACGCGGCTGATTCAGTTGTGTCATGCTATTCATGTCAATTATCCATGGCGTTTTTTTGCGCTGTATCAGCACAGTTCAAATCATGTTTTATTTCTATGACGTAGCAATAAGCGTTCCAACTTTGGTTTTATTTTTAAAATGATTTGGTTTTTAGGGAAAAATAGCGATATTCGTTCACTATTCAGCGTGAATAGTGTCATCATTGAAAATATTTTAGAGAAAATTCAGCTGTTGGTACTGCTGTAATTCATCAAAGGAATTAATACTGTGAAAAAAGAGTGCGCGGTTTTTGAAATGTGCTATTTGCATGTGCATTTCTGCAAAACAGCCCTTTAAACTGCGCTGATTTTGCTCAAGATGCTTAAGCATCGTCGGCAAGCTGCTCCGTTTCAGTAAACAAAATGGATAAAGTGCCTTACCATTGATTTCCACCACAGCCACTTCACACAATGGGTGGCGTTGTATCGCTTGATGTAATCGAGAAATCACTTTTTTGGGAATATAAGTCACATCACATGGGACAAACAACACATAATCCAATTGCACATGCGACCATGCGCTTTTCATCCCCATCAATGGCCCATAAAAACCCGCTTCATCGTCTGAAAAAAAGTGAATAGACGGAATAATTTGTTCATAAATAGAATGATCTCGATGACTATTCACCCATATCTTTACAGCACAGGACTTGAGTTGCTGATGGATTTTAATCAGCTGAATTTGATCATCAAACTTTTGCAGCAGTTTATTGATGCCATTCATACGACGTGCCTGACCGCCCGCTAAAATCACTACCTCAGTCTCTGGATAAGTCAGGGATTTGAATATTTTTCTTTTCATGATTATTCCTCCATTTGACAAGCCTTAATGAGCCCTCGAATTTCAGGCAGGCATGAACCGCAATTTCCACCGGCTTTTAAACATGCAGTCACTTGTTTTTCATTGGTGATATTTTTTTCTTTAATGGTTTCAATAATTCTATTTTTACCGACTTTAAAACAGCTACACACCAAAGGTCCATCACTTTGTCCAAGGGACATGACTTGACCTGCAAGTAAAGCCTTACGGTGCATCGCACTTAAGCGTTCACGTTTAAATAAACTCGCGACCCAATCACGATCAGGCAATAAAGCTTTGGGTGCAATATATAAACTTGCGATGAGCTGCCCATCCTGCAACACCACACTATGACTGATATGTGCAGTTTGATCTTCCAAATTCAGCCATTCAAAACTTTCATCTTTAAAGGGTAAAATTTCTTTTAAATGTTCCGTAGTTTGGGTAAAACAACGACGGTCTGCCAACTCATAACGCACAGCTTTAGCGGTCTGAATTTTTGTCCACCATACGGTATTTTCAATCGGACTTTTGACCATATGCTCAAAGCCTTCACGTACATAGAACACGCCTTGCCACTGCGTATAAAATGGTTGAATCATCACAGGGGTATGTTTAAATTCAGGTTCTCCTGAAATTTCATCCACCACAGGATTAACCACTTTGCCAATTCGAGCATCGGAAGCAAATTGATCATTCCAATGAATCGGGGCAAAAATCTGACCACGACGAATATTGTCACTCACCACGGCACGCAGTACGCAATTGCCCCAAGCGGATTTAATCTCGACCAACTCCCCTTCTTTTAAGCCATATTTCAAAGCATCATTGGGGTGAATTTCGCAAAATGGTTCTGCTTTATGGGTGCTTAAATTTGCCGATAAACCTGTACGGGTCATGGTATGCCATTGGTCACGAATCCGACCTGTATTCAGAATTAAAGGATATCCACTATCTGTTTGATTTACAGGATCAATTGCAGTGGTCGCAATAAACTTAGCTTTGCCATCTGCATGGCTAAACTGACCATTTGCAAACAATTGAGCATAACTATTATCTGTTTGATTCTTTTGAAATACAGGCCATTGCAAAGGCTCAAGCTCATTATATTCATCAAGTGAAAGTTCTGTTAAACCTTGCAAATTGAAATAACGGAATGCTTTCGCCTTTTCACGCTCTGAAATCTCTGCATTTTGATAGGCAGATAATTGCGCATGTTCTTTGAAAATATCATGGCTATTTGCAAATTCAAAACCACTAAAACCCATTTTTTTAGCGACTGCTGCGACTGCCGACCAATCGGCTTTGGCTTGTTCAGGTGCATCTAAAAAAGCGCGTTGTCTTGAAATACGGCGCTCTGAATTTGTCACTGTACCGTCTTTTTCGCCCCAACCGAGTGCAGGCAGTAAAACATCGGCATATTGTGTGGTATCCGTATCTTTGCAAATATCTGAAACCACAACAAATTCACATTTTTCTAAGGCACGTTTCACCTGATCTGCATTCGGTAAACTCACCACAGGATTGGTTGCCATAATCCAAATGGCTTTAATTTTGCCACTTTCAACCGCTTCAAACAGGTCAACTGCTTTTAAACCGACTTGGAGGGCTATCGCTGGACTATTCCAAAAACCTTGTACAAGTTGTTGATGTTGAACATTATCCAAGTCCATATGTGCCGCAAGCATATTGGCTAAACCACCTACTTCACGTCCTCCCATGGCATTGGGTTGCCCTGTCATCGAAAATGGTGCTGCACCCAACTTTCCTATTTTTCCTGTCAGTAAATGACTATTAATAATGCTGTTTGCTTTATCCACTCCACGTGAGGACTGATTGACCCCCATGGAAAATAAGGTCATGACTTTTTCGGTTTGGGCAAATTTCTCAAAGAATAATTGTAATTTTTCCAGTGAAATACCTGTTTTTATCGCGACATTTTCAATGTCTGATTCAGGTTGTGAACTCGCTAAAAGCGCCTCTAAACCTTGGGTATGTGCTTGAATAAACTCATGATCGACATGACCATGTTGATATAAATACTGTACCAAACCATTAAACAATGAGACATCTTGACCAATCAGAATCGGTAAATGCAAATCTGCTGCTTCACAAGTTGCGGTAAAACGTGGGTCAATCACCACAACAAATAAGTTTCTTTCTTCCTTGGCTTGCATGATGCGTTGATACAACACAGGATGACACCATGCGGTATTTGAACCGACGAGAACCACCATATCGGTATGTTCAAAATCCTCATAACTTGCAGGCACGAGGTCTTCCCCAAAAGCACGTTTATGTGCGGCTACTGCTGAAGACATACACAATCTTGAGTTGGTATCGATATTGGCAGTACCTAAGTAACCTTTGACGAATTTATTGACTACATAATAGTCTTCAGTCAGCAATTGCCCTGATACATAAAAGGCGATGCTGTCACGACCATATTCATTCATATAATGTTGAAATTTATGGGCAATTAAGTCTGTTGCTGTTTCCCAATCTGTTTGTTGGCGTGTGTAAGCATACGCATATTCTGCATCAACTTTACGTCCTAACATTGGATGTAAAACACGTGTTTCTAAACCAATCGTATCCGCCAAATTACTGCCCTTAATGCATAGTTTTCCATAATTGGAAGGATGATTGGTATCTCCAGCCACAGATACTTTTTGCCCTAAAGCTGTATTTTGGACAGTTGCGGTGACGCCACAACCAACACCGCAATATGGGCATGTTGTTTGGGTGATTTTTATCTTGGATTCTGTGGAGCTATGCAGTTCCATTACAGGGATACTATTCATTTCAGGCTCCTACGTATTCTCGCTTTACGATTTCTATCTGATCTATTTTTTTGGGAATTCACACCAATCACTTCTATCGCGTGGCAGCATGGATGCTGCCGTTTCAATGTGCGGCAAGGACGCCGCATCATTGAAACGGAGGATTTTTGTCACTTTTGATCCTTCAAAAGTGAAGAATCACCTACGCAGATACAATCTAAGTTCTAATGAAAATGCATGGTCGTGACATCACTCTCGATTAAAATGAATCAACCTGCTTTCTTTAATGCAAAATCCTTACCAAACAGCAATTTATTACGAATTGAAGAAATAGAGGTTTGATCCGAAATCAACTCTGCATACCAAGCACCATCTTCCGTATCGCCGAACAACACCGCACCAATCACCTTATCTTTTTGAATAATAATGCGTTTATAAATCTGACGTTTTTCATCATTTAAAACGATATCTTCAAAATCATCTTCAGGTGCAAAGTTCCCTGCGGAGAACACATCACAACCACTGACTTTTAATTGCGTTGGAACAGTCGGTGCTTTAAACGTTAAACTGCCGTGCTCGGCCAAATGCGATGCACAAATAAAAGCTTGCCCCCACAACGGCTCTACCAAACCAAAAGTTTGATTACGATGTTCAATACATTCCCCAACTGCATAAATACTTGGGTCATAGGTTTGCATGGTGTCATTCACCAACACACCACGATTACAACGTAAACCTGCGCTTTGCGCCAACGCCATATTTGGACGAATCCCGACGGCAAAGACCACCAAATCAGCTTCAAGAATACTGCCATCTTTAAGGCGAACATGCGTCACATGATCATTTTCACCAATCAACTCTTCAGTATTGGCTTCGGTAATAATCGAAATACCTTTTTGCTCAATACTATGGCGTAGCATTTGACTGGCTTTATCGTCCAATTGACGCTCCATAATGCGATCCATCAAATGTAAAACCGTCACATTCATGCCACGTTGTTTTAAACCATAGGCTGCCTCTAAACCCAAAAGACCACCGCCAATCACCACGGCATTTTGCTTAGATTTTGAATAATCGAGCATTTTATTGACATCATAAATGTCACGAAAGCTCAATACACCATTTAACTCAGAACCTTTGACAGGTGGAACAAAAGGTTTAGAACCTGTTGCCAAGATCAAGCGGTCATAATCCACCACCAAACCTTTTTCGGTATAGACCTGCTTACGAGGGCGATCAATGCGTACTGCGGCATCTCCTGCAATAAAGCGAATGTTTTTATCGGCATACCATGCATGCGGATGCAACATAATGTCATCGATGGTTTTATCTCCCGACAATACAGGTGAAAGCATGATGCGGTTATAGTTGCCCCATGGTTCTTCGCCAATCACGGTGACGTCATAACGATCTGGTGCCATGTCTAATAAGTCTTCAAGACAACGCATACCTGCCAAACCATTGCCCACCAACACCAACTTCATTTTTTCTTGAGCCGTGCCGTTATTGGTAATATAGGTTTTTTGTGGTGTCGGGCTGATCATCACCCGACCATTTTCAATTTTGCTTGGAAATACTAAGAGTTTTTGGTCTTTGTCTTCCAAACAACGCCCTGTCGCCAAACTAAAATGTTGCTTATAAATCGGCGATGCAACAACACGTTCACCTTGTAAATCCCCAATAATGCCACGTGACATCACAAAAGCTTTGCTGAATGGGTCTTGGTTGCTGAGTGCATAGACACGCTTTTCGCTACCCACTCGGAAAATTGCAATTTGTTGATCGTCAAGTAATGCACCTACACCCGTATTTGGCGTTAAATCATGAAGCGCGCAAACGTCGATCCAATTGAGTTCATTCATATCTTGTAAAATTGTCATCATCTTTATCCTTTTAAACTTTTATTTAAGCTCTAAATCCTTTTCCCCCTTTGGGGGAAATTAGAAAGAGGGCTTAAAAAACTAAATAAAAGTTTTACCTTTATAAATTAAGCCTCAACCACAGGAATACGGGTCACATCACGCTCAGCATCCGTTTTTGGACGAATTTGCCCACGTACTTCTGCAAATTGGATATGCGGATCTTGTTGTTGTTCAGCTTTGGCATTGATAAAGGTCACGAAACGTTTACGCACTTCTGGGTCTTCAACCGCTGTACGCCACTCATCTTGATAGGTTCCGACCACATGACGCATACGGCGTTCAAGTTCAGCAGCCACACCTAAGGAATCGTTGACCACGACATCTTTAAGATAATCTAAGCCACCTTCCATATTGTCACGCCATACCGAAGTTCGTTGTAAACGATCTGCTGTTTGGATATAGAACATAAAGAAACGGTCGATATATTTGATTAAAGTTTGCGTATCCAAGTCAGAAGCAAGTAGTTCTGCATGGCGTGGTTTCATCCCCCCATTACCACAAACATATAAATTCCAACCTTTTTCAGTGGCAATCACACCGACATCTTTACTTTGCGCTTCGGCACATTCACGGGTACAGCCTGAAACTGCCATTTTTAATTTATGTGGTGAACGTAAACCCTTGTAGCGATTTTCAAGAAAAATGGCTAAGCCCACCGAATCATCTACGCCATAACGGCACCACGTGCTTCCCACACATGATTTCACAGTACGCAATGATTTACCGTAGGCATGCCCTGACTCAAAACCTGCATCAATCAATTTTTTCCAAATTTCAGGCAATTGATGCACTTGCGCACCAAACATATCGACACGCTGACCGCCTGTGAGTTTGGTATATAAACCATATTCTTTGGCAATTTGACCAATGGCAATCAAACCATCTGGAGTAACTTCTCCACCTGCCATACGCGGTACAACCGAATAAGAACCATCTTTTTGAATATTGCCAAGATAATAGTCATTACTGTCTTGCAGCCCTGCATGACTTGGTTTAAGGACAAAATCATTCCAACAAGAAGCCAAAATATTGGCAACCGTTGGTTTACAAATGTCACAACCTAAACCATGTCCATGTTGCTGAATCAAATGATCAAAGGTTTTGATTTCATTGACACGAACCAAGTGATACAACTCTTGACGAGAATAGGCAAAGTGTTCGCATAGGTGATTATTCACCGTCACGCCTTGACGTTGTAATTCTGATTTCAATACTTGCGTCACAAGTGGTGCGCATCCACCACATGCCGTCGCTGCTTTGGTGCATTTTTTCAACGCGCCCAATGAGGTTGAACCATCTTGAATTGCCGAGCAAATATCCGCTTTAGACACGTTATTACATGAGCAAATGGTGGCACTGTCGGGCAGAAGGTCTACACCACTACCACCTGATTTTGCGGTAGATTGTGCATAACCCGGCATGATTAAACTTTCTGGATTTTCAGGAACTTCCAGTCCATTCAGCATCATTTGTAATAAGTCATTGTATTCTTTGGCGCAGCCAACCAATACAGCACCTAAAAGTTTGGTTTTTTCTGCATTGACCACAATCTTTTTATAGATCATGGCATCTTCATCAGCAAAGAAATAACTTAAAGAATTTGGGGTCATGGCATGTGCATCACCCACAGATGCCACATCGACACCCATCAGTTTAAGCTTGGTACTCATGTCTGCGCCTGCAAATTCATTGCATGCGTGTTCTAACACATGTTTGGCTGCAATACGTGCCATGTCATAGCCTGGTGCAACCAAGCCATAAATTTTGTTTTGCCATAATGCACATTCACCAATCGCGTAAATGTCTGCATTGGATGTTTGGCAATAATCATTAATCACGATCCCGCCACGCTCACCAATGGCTAAACCACTTTGACGTGCCAATTCATCACGTGGGCGAATCCCTGCCGAGAACAAAACAATATCAGTTTCAAGCTCAGAACCATCACCAAACTTCATCACATGTGTGGTATTCACACCGTCTTCAATTGAAGATGTGGCTTTTTGGGTATGAACTTTGACGCCTAGATTTTCAATTTTTGAACGTAAAACCTTACCGCCCAAATCATCGATTTGTACTGCCATTAAACGTGGTGCAAATTCAACGACATGGGTTTCTAAGTCTAAATCACGTAGGGCTTTAGCCGCTTCTAAACCTAATAAACCACCACCGATCACCACGCCTGATTTGGCATTCAAACTTGCAGCACGAATCGCATCTAAATCTTCAATGGTACGATACACAAAGCAATTTTGACGATCATTGCCTGGAATCGGTGGCACAAAGGCATAAGAACCTGTTGCGAGAATCAATTTGTCATAGCTGATCACATCACCATGATTGGTCGTCACCAATTTATTGACCGTATCAATTGCGGTTGCTTTGGTACTTAAACGCAGATCAATTCCATAAGCATCGGCAAAATCTGAACGACATAAAGTTAAATCTTTTGCTGATTTACCTGTGAAATATTCAGTTAAATGTACACGGTCATAAGCTAAACGTGGTTCTTCTGCCAAGATGGTAATTTCAACTTCATCGCCTGCGTGTTCTAACACGGATTCAATGAATTTGTGTCCCACCATGCCATGTCCAATCATCACTAATTTCATTTCAATTCTCCTCAATTCTTACGATTATTTGTTCACTTAAGCTGCATTGTTTTGTTCAAGACGATCACGCTCTAACACGGCAGCTTCAAATAATTTTTGCTCTTTCTCTTTATGCTCAACTGAGAATCGAATCATCAATACACAACTTGCGGCAATCACCACCAAGCCTCCGAGTACCATCAATGTGGTTTGAATATCCAACATCCCTTTGAGTAAGAAACCTGCTGCAACTGCACCGACGTTACCGCCTGCACCGATAATGCCTGCGACGCCACCTAAAGCATCACGATCAATGAAAGGAACGAGTGCATAGGTTGCACCACATGCCATGTGGGTAAATAAGGCAAATACAGTCATGGCAAGAATTGCAAGCACTGCTGTATTCATTTGTGAAAATACGATGAGGAACAAACCTTCCATTAAAATCATCGCAAACAACACTTTAGTACGACCATCTAACCCTTTTTTAGTCGCCACTTTGTCTGAAACAATCCCACCCAAGGCACGGGCGAATAGCGCAAGTAAACCAAAAATTCCTGCTGCCATGCCTGCTTCTTTTAAGCCAAAGCTGAAATGATCCACGTAGTACATTGCCACAATGTTATGAATGAAAATTTCAATCCCGAAACACGCTGCATAAGCACCAAATAAAATCCATACACGGTAGTTTTTAGCGGCGTGTTTTAAAATCGCAAGACCACCTTTTTTATCTGAACCCACGCTAACGCCTTGCTCACGGAGTTCTTTAAAGTCACCTTGTGGGCAGTCTTGGGTAAATTTCCAATACATTGCACCAACAATTAACATCATCACGCCCGGTACGATCAGTGCCACTCTCCAACCCATGGCTTGTTCAACACCAAACATCACCAAAGCACTGAGCATTAACGGCATTAAAGCTTGTGTCGCACCACCGCCTGCATTGCCCCAACCTGCTGTGGCTGCATTGGCAGTCCCAACAACATTCGGTGCAAACATAATGCTAGTGTGATATTGGGTAATGACAAAGCTCGCGCCAATCGCCCCAATCAGTAAACGGAAAAATAGAAAAGATTCATAACTATTGGCACATGCCACACCAAATACAGGGATACTACCAATCAGCAGTAATGCGGTATAAGTTTTACGCGGACCGTATTTATCACACAGCGGACCAACAATCAGACGAACTAAAATGGTGATCGCAACGGCAGCAATATTGATATTGGCAATCTGATCTTTAGTCAGATGAAACTCACCTGCAATCACAGGCATTAAAGGTGCGCATGCGAACCATGCAAAGAAACAGACGAAAAACGCGAGCCAACTCATATGGAAGGCTCTCATTGCTGCGCTGCTAAAACTAAAAAGACTAATTTTTGTTGCTTTTTTTGCTTCTAAATTTGAAGACATCGCCATCTCCTACCTGAACTGAACGTATTGGGTTTTCTGAAAGGCAACTGTGCATTTCAGATCGATCAGAGCGGACGTCGTTGGCCGTCTTACAAATTTTTTTTGGAGTCGTCTTTGACTCATTGGAGATATAGCAATGAGTGTGCCAACTTATATTTTTGAATTTATTTTTTAAATAATTATTTGTTTTATAAAAGAAATACTTTTAAACAGATCTTAATCAGCAAAATAGCCATCTATATGAAATTGAATTGTACCGTGTGCAAGCATCGCTCCTCCTTGCACAACATGAGTGCATCCAAGCCCCGCACACTGCAAAAGATGACCTCAAAATCGATTTAAGACTGTTTCTGATTTTCTGATAGATTGGCATTGAAATTGCTAAGCATATTTGTTTGCTCTGCTTGGACCACCACATGCCAAAACTAAAAATTGTCCTGATCAATGATGATCCAGAACGTGCCAAGTTTATTCAGGCCTCGCTGATACAACATGATTTCGATGTTGTTGCGAGTCTACTGATCAAGCGTTTAAATATGAATAATTTGCAGCAGCCGCATGCCGATGTGATTTTATTAGATATGGATCATCCACATCGTGACATTATCGAAAGTTGCGTCAGTCAATTTGATTTACCTACCGTACTTTTTACCAAAAATGGGCATAAAGAAAGCATTAAAAACGCCATTGAAGCAGGATTGACGGCTTATATCGTAGATGGAATTCAACCTGAAAAATTAGACAGCATTTTAGAAATTGCGATAGAACAATATAAAAAGCACAAGAAATTACTCGATGATTTACATGAAACCAGAAATAAATTGGCTGACCGTAAAGATATAGAAAAAGCCAAGGTACTACTGATTCAGATGCATGGTCTTGCCGAAGAGCAAGCCTTTAACCTACTGCGCAAAAATGCCATGAGCCACCGCATAACTATGGGTGAAATGGCACGTCGCCTGCTTGATGCACAAACTTTATTACAGTCTCAATTTAAGGAGTAAATAATACAAATGTTGGAGCAATATTGATGGACGATGACCTGTTAATTGTCTAGCGTATTTTTAGCCATCCCTTCTACAATTTCTAACATCTTGTTTAAATTTAAGAAAATGCTTATAACCCAAAAAATAAAACCAATATTGTCGTATCGGTTTTCACTTGCTTTAATTTTTAGAAAATTAATATTATTTTTCAATCTCTTTCAATAATTTAGCAACATTTAAAGTATGTGCCTTCTTGCCCTTTTTCTCTAAAATTTTTTGTTCAATCCTCCATAGATATTCGAAAATCTCTGACTCACTTGAATTCTCTCGAATTAATTTAAAAATATTGGGTAAATAATCTTCATACTCATCGCGCATTGAAGGAATACGACGAATCCCTAAAGGATCCCATTCCTTCAAAAGTATTTTATGTATCGCATGCAATAAACTTGCATCCCGATTGTGTTTAGACTCCATATAAGTTCCCTAGCTTACGCCAATCTCAACTTTTAATTAATTTTTCCAACTGTAAAGGAGGATTACCTAATTGAGAATTTAAAACGACTGA
>NZ_JBLZXR010000021.1:0-54961 GCF_050285345.1 Acinetobacter sp. | reverse complement strand
GTAATTTTCTTAGTCGAAATCTAAATTGTGTTATGTCCTTTTTATTTCAAGAGTTTAGAAAGTTGAGATTCGCGTATATGAATTAGACGATAACGCTTTCAATATTAAAGTGATCAAGCTGATCAAATAAACCATTAAAATGATAATAATTATCATTTACATATTTAAGCGGTTTAAATAGACTGTTGCTAAATGATCACGGAAGTTTCTGAACTTTCGTCCAGATAGATAAGGATATGAGGGAAAACCATGCAAACACGTATTGAACATGACACGATGGGTGAAGTTGAAGTACCAAGCAAAGCGATGTGGGGCGCACAGACCCAACGTAGTTTGCAGAACTTTAAGATTGGTGGTGAACGTTTACCGCGTCCAATGATCCGTGCTATGGGGCTTGTTAAAAAATCGGCGGCAATCACCAATGCAGCATTAGGTCAAATCCCTCAAGAATTATCAGGTTATATCGTAAATGCTGCTGAAGAAGTGATTTCGGGGCAGTGGGATGCGCAGTTTCCGCTTGTAGTTTGGCAAACTGGTTCAGGGACTCAAAGTAACATGAATTGTAATGAGGTGATTGCCAATATTGCCAACCAAAAATTGGGCAATCCTTTAGGTGCGCAAAAACCTGTGCATCCGAATGACCATGTGAACCGTGCGCAGTCGACCAATGACTTATTTCCAACTGCAATTCATGTTGCTGCAAGTTTACAGATCAATGAGCTTTTAATTCCAGCAGTCACTAAATTACGCAATACTTTAGATGCTAAATCGAATGATTTTAAAGATATCGTTAAAATTGGTCGTACCCATTTACAAGATGCGACGCCATTAACCTTAGGTCAAGAATTTAGTGGATATGTATCACAACTAGATCATGGGCTAAAACGTTTAACTCAGGCCTTAGAAGGGTTATATGAATTACCTTTGGGCGGTACAGCGGTTGGTACAGGCTTAAATGCGCATCCAGATTATGCAGTAAAAGCAGCGGCTGAACTTGCAAAGCAAACCGGGTTGCCATTTGTCACTGCACCAAATAAATTTGAAGCGCTAGCAGGTCGTGATGCAGCTGTATTTGCATCAGGTGCATTAAAAACACTGGCGGTCAGCTTAAATAAAATTGCCAATGATGTGCGTTGGTTAGCGAGTGGTCCACGTTGTGGTTTTGGTGAACTGCATATTCCTGAAAACGAACCAGGTTCTAGCATCATGCCGGGTAAAGTGAATCCGACACAAAGTGAAGCGATGACCATGGTCGTTGCACAAGTGTTGGGGAATGACACAACCATTAACGTGGCTGGGGCTTCAGGGAATTTTGAATTAAACGTATTTATGCCAGTGATTGCATTTAACTTATTGCAATCCATTCAATTGCTCGGTGATGCATGTAATAGCTTTAATGACCACTGTGCTGTGGGTATTGAGCCCAACCGCGAAAAAATTGATCACTTCTTGCATGATTCTTTAATGTTAGTCACAGCACTGAACCCTGTGATTGGCTATGAAAATGCAGCAAAAGTGGCAAAAATTGCTTATAGGGAAGGTAAAACTTTAAAACAAATTGCGGTTGAACTCGGTGTAGTGACTGCTGAACAGTTTGATGAAGTTGTTCGCCCTGAACAAATGGTTGAACCCAATGCTAAGTAAGTCGTTTTAAGTTTTACCGTTATTTAAATATATGGAGGTTGAATATCAAATATTCAGCCTCTTTTTATTTTAGGGAACGATATAAATTCGTCCGGCATTTCAAAGAAAAACTCATGTGCTTCTTCAAAATTCGTATTGAGCCAATCTTCGCGATATTCTTCAGGAATCACAATGAGGCTACGCTTTTCATCATTCGGTGCATGAAATTGTTTCATAAATGGATGTTGATCTGCATTGATTGTCAACATGCTCATAGATCTGACTTGCTCACCATTAATGACCGCATTTTCATAGAGAGCAGCCACAGTAAAAGGCATACCATCTTCACGCGCGATCCCGTACCAATGAGGTTTGCCATCTTTATATTTTGGTTCGTATATTGTTTCGACTGGAATAAGTGCAAACTGATTTTTATGCCAAGCATTTTTAAAGGTCGGTTTTTCTGCAACGGTTTCCGTTCTGGCGTTGTAGGTATGACGGCCATATTTTAATTCTTTAGCCCATTGAGGAATCATGCCAAACTTCGCCAATCGCCACTCAATATTCCCTTTGTTTGAGAAAACTAAAGGGGTGTTATAGGTGGGAAAAATTTCTTTAGAAAATTCGAGCTTCGGTGGTTCGGGAAAATTAAGCAAGAAGGCTCGATCTGATTTTATTGCTTCAAAGTTTGAACACATAGACACCTCTATGCTTTTGACTTGTGATCTATCTCTAAACAATAAAAAAGTATGCCCAAAAAGACTATCGTAAATTGGTGCGTTTTTTTAAAGCTGAATTAGCGTTGAATAAATTGCCATAATTGCTAAAATGCCTGTCTTTTCTGTTTTTGTTTAATTTTTATTTTGTGATTAAAATACAAATTACGAAATAAAAATGAATAAAATAGTGTTCTATTTAAGGATTTTCTCCCAATGCTCAAAATATTTTTAACCGATGTCCAGAAGCAAGTTCAATTTAAAGACTATCCGGGTGAGCATCCTGTTAAATTTGTTTTGAATTTTAAAAAGATTTTCCCAAGTGTGATGGAGCTATTATTACCGGTTCTGCCTGAAGATGAAAATCTGGATGAAATGAGCTGGGAATCAACGACAGCAGATTTTGCAAAGTTCAAATTATTGCTCAGTGGTTGGGGCGTGATTGAACTACGTTTAAACGCGATTGCACAATATAAAGATCGTGCGTATGCAGATAATTTAGTGAAAAAAGCGCAGCAAAAACGTAAAGAGTTTAAAAAATCACAATCAAAATTGCAGACGGTGGAACTTGATTACTTATTTATGCATGAAGTACATGGCCTGATTGATGCTGAACTGGTTGAGCTTGGTGAAAAATTCTACCTGCCAACCTTACGTGACTTATGGAAAAACCAAGTACCAACACAGGTGCTTGAAGCCAAATTTTAAGGGCTTAAAAATCCTCCCGTTTAGGAGGATTTTTTATATGCTCATGAGAGCATTAGATTTACACATGTTTTTGCCTACTGTACATCACAGGCATCGTTTTGGGTTGTTTTTTAATAAATAGCCCAACATTGAAATATAGCTGATTACTTAATTCTTCAGTACACCAAAGACCTTAAAGAATGGAATTTTACAGGTATTTTTACGTGCTGATATTTTTAGAATTTAGCTATATCAATTTTTCTCCCTCTGAATAGATCGCTTTTATAAGGCTTTTTTATTCTTTTATTTAAGGACTTTAGAAATATGTCAAATCAGTTTATTGATCTTATTAGCAAACGCCGTACGATTTACGCTATTGGTAAAAATGTGAGCCAAACTCCTGAATATCTAACTGATTTGATCCAGACTTCGATTAAACAAAGCCCATCATCGTTTAACTCTCAATCTTCGCGTGCTGTGATTTTATTTAATGGCGAAAGTGAAAAATTTTGGGGCTTAGTGGCGGATAAATTAAAGTCTTATGCTAAAGATGAAGAAGGCGCTGCAAGGACAACAGCGAAAATGGCAAGTTTTGCTGCAGGTGTGGGCACAGTTCTATTTTTTGAAGATTTAGACGTGGTAAAAGGCTTACAAGAGCAGTTCCCATCGTATGCCGATAACTTCCCAGTTTGGGCAGAGCATTCTACAGCCATTGCACAATTTGCAACTTGGACAGCATTGCATACCGAAGGCTTAGGTGCTTCATTACAGCACTACAATCCAATTGTGGATGAACATGCGCATGCTGAATGGGATATTCCTACAACTTGGAAACTCCGTGCGCAATTGGTTTTCGGTTCTGTCGAAGGTAACGCGGGTGAAAAAGCCTATATGGATGATGCTGCGCGTTTCAAAGTATTTCAATAATTTTTCATGATTTGAAATACAAAAAAAGAACCGAAAAATGGTTCTTTTTTTGTATCTCAGATGTTGTTTTACCCCTATATAGCTAATTACTTAACTCTTCAGTACACCAAAGACCTTAAAGAATGAAATTTTACAGCTATTTTTACGTGCTGATATTTTTAGAATTTAGCTATATGTATAGGGTGGACAAAGTTTTCATCCTTGAAAACTTTGTCCGTTTTAGTCCATTGAGGAGTGAACTAAAAAGGGAGGGTTAGAACCAATCTTGATGCATGTTGAGACAGGTCTCATCCAAATCAACCAGTAATTTCGCTTGATGCTCAACTTCAGGTAATTCCCAGCGTATAAAATATTGTGCGGCTTGTAGTTTTCCAGCCATAAAGTTTTGATCTTCTTCATGGTTTGAAGTTGCAAATTTATTGATGGCTTTATTGGCCATATCTAACCAAAGCCAAGCGATAATCGCGCGGCCCATCATGTCCAAATATAGGGCAGAATTCGCCAATGCCTGATCAACTTGTCCTTGTATCAAGGCATTTCCAAGCACGCTTGTGGTGTTTTTTACAGTTTGCAGGTGTTGTTGGAAACGTTTCGCTAGGGGGTGAATGCGCCCATCTTGAGAGGCATCTAAAGTTTGTTGTATCTGTTGCATTAATAATGCAAGCCCTTTGCCATTGTGCTGCCAAAGTTTTCGACCGAGCAGGTCCAAAGACTGAATGCCAAAAGTCCCTTCATGAATCGGGTTTAAACGGTTATCACGGTAGCATTGCTCAAGTGGATATTCTCGGGTGTAACCTGCGCCACCAAGGACCTGAATCGCTAAATCGTTGGCTTTCGGGCCATAGGCAGAGGGAAATGACTTCACAACTGGTGTAATTAGGTCGAGTAAAATCGCACTCTCTTCATTGCCACCCGCTTGATGTTCATCGATTAAACGTGCTGCAAATAAACATAAAGCCAGCGAACCTTCTACATAGGATTTTTGCGCCAACAACATACGTTTGACATCCGTATGTTGAATAATATTGACGGGTTTTGCGGCTGGATCTTTGTCGGAAACAATACGGCCTTGCGGGCGATTTTTTGCATAATCTAATGATTCTAAATAACCACGATAGCCAATCATGGCAGCGCCCAAACCAACGCCGACACGAGCTTCGTTCATCATTTTGAACATGTATTTTAAGCCAGAGCCGGCTTCACCGATTAAATAGCCAGTGCATTGATCACGTTCACCAAAGCTTAGTACCGTAGAAGTCGTGCCGCGATAACCCATTTTATGCAGTAGGCCAGCCAGTTGAACATCATTCTGTTCAGCCACAGTGCCATCGGTATGGGTTTTAAATTTAGGCACAATAAATAAAGAGATACCTTTAACCCCTTGAGGTGCATCCTGAATACGCGCTAACACCAAATGCACAATATTTTCCGTGATGTCTTGATCACCACCGGAAATAAACATTTTTTGGCCTTTTATTAAATAAGTGCCATCGGCCTGAGGAATGGCTTTGGTGCTTAAATCCCCAAGCGATGAGCCGACATCCGGTTCAGTGAGTGCCATCGTGCCAGAAAAACGACCACTCAACATAGGAGGCAAAAAAGTATTTTTTTGTGCTGTAGAACCAAAAGCTTGAATGACATTGGCTGCGGCAGCGGTTAAAAATGAATAAGCAACAGTTGATGGATTGGCAGACATGAAATAGGCATTGGCCGCCATATTGATCAGGGTAGGTAGTTGCATACCGCCCATATCATAGTCATGCTGCGCACAAAGGAATCCCGCATCGGCAAATTGTTGCCATGCGGTTTTAACTTCAGCAATGGTTGAAACCTGTTGACCATCAAAAGTGGGTTCGTGATGGTCTGCTTTGGCATTGTGTGGAGCAAAAAAGTCGCTGGCAATGCCTTGAGCGGTTTCCAAAATACTATTAAAAGTTTCCACATCATGCTCGGCATAACGCGGCATTTGAGTTAATTCTTGAGCTTTAAATACGTCATAAAGTAGAAAATTTAAGTCTTTATTATTGATTAGCTGTGGCATTGCACAAACTCATGGGTGAACTTTTATTTAGGATAGATTAGCAGTTGCATTTGCTTTAAAGGATTGTCAATAATGACACTAAATAAGTCAAAAGTGACATAATTAACGAGTGCTAATGGATATGATAAAAATAGTGGTATTGGCATTTAATGGTGCTTTGGCTTCCGCCATTACAGGTGTTGTTGATTTATTTTCTATGACAGGCGTGAGCTGGAATCGTATTCAAAAACAAGCAGTACAACGTTTATTTGAAGTAGATATCGCAACGGCGGATGGCCAATCCATTCAATGCATTAATGGGATTCGACTTGAGGCTGACTGTTCATTTGCTGAGATTCGTCACGCGGATATTCTGATTGTGCCAACCATCGGCGCACCAATACTGAATGTATTGGAAAATAATCCAGCACTGATTAATTTCTTAAAAGCACAGTATCAACAACCGAGTTTAATTGCAGGCAATTGTACCGGTAACTTTTTCTTAGCTGAAGCAGGATTGCTCGACCATAAGCAAGCCACAACGCATTGGGGTTTTCAGCATCTGTTTAGTGCGCGTTATCCATTGGTCAAGCTGAATGTGGATCAGCTCATTAGCCATGATCAACACATATACTGTGCAGGTGGCGGTTTGGCATGGTTTGATTTGGGACTACATTTAATTGAACGTTTTTATGGCTTTGACATTGCGATTCAGACGGCAAAATCATTTGTTTTGGATTATCGCCGTGATAGTCAGTTGTCCTATTCATTAATGAAAATTGGTCAGCCACATCAGGATGAATTGGTGCAAAAAGTACAGGATTGGCTAGAACAGAATTTTCAAAAAAACATCGTATTGGATGATTTGGCTACACAATTTAATGTGACCAAACGAACTTTAATTCGACGTTTTAATAGCGCTTTAGATGTGCCGCCCAATCAATATTTACAGGCGATTCGAATTGAAGCTGCACGTAAACGTTTGGAGGAAACGGAGCATGCATTAGATTTAATTATGCATGATGTGGGCTATAGCGATCCAAGTTCATTTCGACGTTTATTTCATAAAAAAACTGGGCTGACGCCCTTGGAATATCGCCGGCGTTTTAGCCGACGATTTGAAATATAAAAATACATTGCAGCGCAATTTAAGCCATTTTTCTTGCATGGCGGCCATGTAAAAAATAATAGACCACAATACATGCGAAAGCGGCAAATGCACTGTAAAGATACAATTGTGAATAGCCAATATAGTCCAACAGCTTACCAATAAAATACGGACCAAAGCCTAAGCCTGCATCAAGGAAAATAAAGAATGTGGAGGTTGCAAAGCCCATACGTTCCAGTGGCGCACTTTTGACTGCAACGGTTTGACAGACCGATTGAATATTACCGTAGCCTAAGCCCAATAAGCCAGCACACAATAAAAGCATCCATGAGCTGTGGGTTAAACTGAGTAAGACGAGAGCAACTCCCATAATAATAAAGGCAGGATAAATCACGATATTTTCACCTTTACGGTCCATCATTGGGCCAGTAAATGGACGTGAAATTAAAATGGCAATGGCATACATTAAAAAGAAAAAAGAAGCCGTTTCGACTAAATCAATTTCTTTGGCGTAAAAGTTAATGAATGAAAGTACGCCGGAGTAGCAAATAGACGTAAACAGCATAATCAAGGAAATGGGCAATGCTTTGGGTTCGACAAATTGTGAAATCCAGCTCGGTTTTTTCGCTGCGACCACGGTGTCGATGGGTTTGTTGCTTGTCGGTAGGTCAGGGACTTGAATCAGCACTGCCACAATCAGACAACTGATTGCAATCACGGTTGAAACGATAAATATCGATTGATAACCAACGTTTAGCATCATCCAAATCGCAAGAAATGGTCCAATAGCTGTCCCTAAGGTACTGCTCATGCTGTAGTAACCAATGCCTTCACCACGACGTGTTGCCGGTAAAATTTGGGCAATAATTGTCCCCAAAACCGTTGAAGCCATACCCATCATAAAACCATGCATAAAGCGGATGAGCAGCAGCATACCCACGCCAAAATGGATAAAGTAAAAGCCTGAAAAAATAAGGAATCCAGCAAGTCCAACAATAAGCGTGGTTTTACGTCCAAAACGTGCTAAAAATTTACCGACCAATAAGCGGCCAACTAAGGTTCCGACAATAAATAAACCTGAAACTAAGCCTGCTTGTGCCGTGGTTGCGCCAAGTTCAGCGACAGCATAGCCGACAATGACCACAACCAATAAATAAAAAGTTAGTACCAGTTGGAAGTTAATGGCGCTTACGAGTATAAAGTTGCGTGTCCATAACGGTGTTTTAGTCGGCATGCTGATCCCCTGAATGTTGGGCTTCTAGTGCACTGACAATCGAGTGAAAAATATGTACAGCATGTTGAATATCTTGCGGGTTGAATTGCGCAATCAAACTTTGTTCAAAATGGTCAATGTCTTGGGCACATTGCTGAAATAGAGCAAGGCCCGTTTCACTCAGGATTAACTTTTTCTGACGTTTATCTTCGGTTTCAACATGGGTCAAGATGTGCAATTGAGAGAGCGCATGAACACGTTTGGCAATCGATGGTTTGGAGACATTTAAATATTCAGCCATTTCAATAGAGGTACATCCGTTTTTTTCACGGATCACAAACATGACTTGCCATAAGGAATAGTTCAATTGGTAGGGCAGTAATAGCATGTTGATTTCGTCACTCATCATCCGCGCGCAGCGTAGTAAAGATGAACGAAATCCAAGAATAGAATTCATAATAGTTAACTAGGGTAACTAAATTATGTGCAACTCTACGCCGATTAAACGACAAGTTCAAGTATCCCTAAATACTTTCAGACCATTGGTGAGAGCCATAAAAAAACCAGTGCGAGCACTGGTTTCATTTGAGAAAAATGAGTAATTAGTTTTCAATCGATGCTTTAGCAGCGGCAATCGCTTCATCAATTGCTTGGATGTTAGATGCATCTTCTACTAATTTCGCATCAACATCAGCTTCAACTTGTTGTAAGTAAGCTGCAAGTTGTTCATCGCTCATTTCAGCTTCACCTTCATTCATCATGACTTGTTCTTCGCTTTGTATTTGGCTCATCTGACTTAGAACTTTTTGATAACTCATCAGCGTTGGGATCATGACCAATAAATACAGCACAATCAGAACGAGGTTAAGTGAACCAATGACTTTCTCTGTTTGTTCTGTCGGACGTTTTGCACCAAATTTATTGTCACCAGCCGTTCCTTTTGCCGCCATTACATACAGACCAAAAATCGTGCCGACTAAAGGAATAAAGAAAATAAGACACAGCCAGCCGCTTTTATTTAAGTCATGTAAACGACGAATGGTAATGCAAACTGTTGCAACGAACATGGCGATGACAGATACGATCATGCAGACAATTGCTGAAATACCCAGTGCTGAATTGAATAAAGCGTCAATACTGCGCTCAGGTGAAGTGAAAACAGCAAGCAAACCTATGACGACAGTAATTCCTAAAGCACAGGTATACATCATGCCAATGATAAACATCCACGCCAAATAGGACAGACGACCAAAACGACCTTCTGGAGATAAAGGATGATCTGTTTTTGCAATTGGTGTGTGAATGTTTGAATTTTCTGGAAATGGATTAAGTTCTGTTGAAGTAATTTCGGTCATTATTTTTCCAAAGTTTTAATATTTAAATTATTTTTGTACGCCCTAAAGAGCAAGGCTATTGTATTGAAATCTGAAAAAAGTTCAAACTTTAAACAAAAAAATAGACTATTTGTAGTAATAGCCTATTTAAATTGAACCGGTTAATTTTCCACTTAAATCTACTTCGAGTTTTATTTATTCAGCTTTCGATACTCTTTGGGACGCATTGGACGGCTAGCTTTCCATAAACCTTTCTTTTGCTTACGAGCTTTATTTTGTAATGCCATCATATAGTTGAGATGCTTTTTATCGCGAATATATTCTTCATACACCCAAGCGGCACCGCGTTTCACCATTTCCTCATTCATACTTTTGCGATAACGATAAATCACCCCAACACAGCGACCATAGCGGTCTACATCGGTAATTTGTACCCGAATGAATTTTTTATACACCATCGATTTAATCAGGCGAGCCGATTCTTTGCCATAGGCTTGACTCGACTCAGGTGCATCCACATAGGCGAAACGCAGTTTGGTTTCAGAACGTCTTAAATTCATACGGTAGCAGGTGAGGGTGTCACCATCACTAATCGCAGAAACACGACAAAGATAGGATTTACCTTTCTTAAAGGGTCTAAAAAAATCATTCAGAAAACGAAGAATTTTAACAATCACATAGAGCGCGATTAGGCAAAGCAATGCGCCAAGCCCAATTAGCCAACTTGCAGGAAGATTTGAAAACATAAAAATGTGATATGAATAAATACATATCAAAAAGCAAAATGAGATGTGTATATCTTATAAGAATGCGAATAATTTGACTGTTGAATAAAACGACGATCACGCACCAAAGCTGGATATACATAACATTTGCTATAAAAATAATCGCACAATTCTCAATATCTCAACACAAATAGCCTAAGCGTGTCTATTGTTTATCTGTCAAAATAGCCTAAGCAAAAATTTTAGAAATTTCGCTTCGCAAAAAAACATGTCTTAAATTCCCCTCCAAATCATTATGCCAATACATCCCCAAATTAATATTTGGTAACTCAACAGGCACTTCAAAAATATTTAGAGATTCTGCAACTTGAAGGTGCGCTAATATATTTTTAGGAATTGTTAAAATTGCTTCAGTTTGCTGATTTAAAATTTGCAAAGCGGTAGAGTAATGCTGACAACGTAAAAATATCTGACGCGATAACTTTTTACGATTTAAATAAATATCCTCAACTAAAACCCCTGTACGGCGTGACGAAACCCCAATATGTGGGGAAGAAAAATACGTTTCTTGATCCATCTGTGGATGTTGGCTACAGACCACAAAATGATCCTGAACCAAAGATTGATAGGAAATTTTATCTCCAAAGTTTTGTTCTAAATCAATCACAAAATCAATTTGCTGCGCAGCAAGATCTGCCACAATGCTTTTACGATCAAGTTTGATACTAAAAAATTGAATGTCTAAATGACTATTCTGAAAATGCTCGACCAATTTGGGAAAAATGATCGGTTCAATTTCATCATGTACGGCAATTTTTAAGGTTTGCACCATTGCAGGTTCAAATTGCTGTTTTTGGACAGAAATACTTTGAATTGCAATTAATGCATTTTTGATCACCGGATAAATTTGTTCTGCAAAGGGCGTTGGTAGCATTTTTGCCCCAGCTCGCACAAACAAATCATCCTGCAAATGTTGTCTTAAACGCTGCAACGCATGACTTGCCGCAGATTGGGTAATACACAAAATTTGTGCGGCTTTGGAAATACTTTTCTGTTCATAGACGGAAACAAAAAGAGGATATAAATTGATATCAATACGGTGAAAAATCCCCATATCGAGCACAGTGCTTTTATGAATAGTATTCATTTTTAAATATTGAATTAAATCATTTTGTTCATATTAGTTTTCACGTTATGGTGTTGTAAAGACCAAAGCACAGAATATTTTTGAGGGAAGTGGCCATGTTTGAATTATCAGCACGTGCACAAGATTATATCGAAAGAACTAAAAAATTTATTACAGACGAAATTGAACCGATTGAACCTGAATTTTGGGCCGAAGTGCATGAGCTGAATCAAGGTGGCGACTGGACAAAATGGCAATGGCCTGCACAGCTTGAGCTTTTAAAAGCCAAAGCAAAAGCAGCTGGGCTTTGGAATATGTTCCTGCCTTGTGACACCTTAGGGCAAGGTTTATCTGTGCAAGAATATGCACATATTGCCGAATTATCCGGTCGTAGTTTACTTGCACCAACTGTCTTTAACTGTAATGCGCCTGACAGCGGAAATATGGAAGTGATTTGGCGTTATGGTACCGAAGAACAAAAACAGCAGTGGTTAACGCCACTACTTGAAGGCAAAATCCGTTCTGTATTTTGTATGACTGAACCTGCGGTGGCGTCATCGGATGCCACCAATATGGAAGCAACAGCGGTTGTAGATGGTGATGAAATCGTCCTCAATGGTCGTAAATGGTGGTCGTCAGGTTTAGGGGATCCTAACGCAAAAATCATCATTTTTATGGCGCATACCCCAGATGAAAGCAAAGACCGTCATCATCAACACTCGATGGTTTTAGTCCCAGTTGAAACTGCGGGCGTTCAAATTGAACGTATGCTCCCTGTATTTGGTGACTATGATGCACCACATGGTCATGGTGAAATCAGCTTTACCAATGTGCGTGTACCGGTTGCAAACTTTATTGGCGGTGCAGGGCAAGGTTTTGAAATTGCCCAAGGTCGTTTAGGCCCAGGCCGTATTCACCATTGTATGCGCTGTATTGGTGCGGCAGAAAAATCATTAGAACTGATGATTGATCGTGGTATGAGTCGTACCGCATTTGGTAAAGAAATTTTAAAACTCGGCGGCAATCTAGAACGTGTAGCAGAAGCGCGCGTTGCCATTGACCAGGCCCGTTTGTTGACTTTATATGCTGCCTATAAAATGGATACTTTAGGTAATATGGCGGCTTTAACTGAAATTTCTGCTATTAAAGTGGTTGCGCCAAGCGTGCTTGAAAAAGTGGTGGATATGGCGATCCAAATCCATGGCGGTGCAGGCGTATCGCGTGATACACCATTAACCGGTTTCTTTGCTCAAGCACGTTCATTACGTTTGGCAGATGGCCCTGATGAAGTGCATAAAGGCATGATTGCAAAATTAGAACTGGCAAAACGTGGTTATCGTTCACGTCATAAAAAGTAAGCTTATTGTCTCAATAGCATGACGAGCGGTGGCTGGTCATGCTATAAAAAAGCGGGATTAAAATTTAAATCGCGCTTCAGTTAAATAAACGTAAAAGTTTTGGGTATTAGGAATAACAGCATGTCAGTGATTGATGTAGGTGGTTCAGTTCGCGAAGGCGAAGAGTTAGATGTGGTCGCAGTCGGAAACTGGTTGATTGAAAATGGGGTAGATATTTCTGGACCTGTAGAAGTCACACAGTATTCGGGCGGAGCATCAAACTGGACCTATCGTTTAAAGTATGACAATGCTGATTTAATCCTACGCCGCCCACCCAAAGGCACCAAAGCCAAATCTGCACATGACATGGCGCGCGAATATAATGTTCAAAAAGCCTTATCAGAGTTTTATCCTGTTTTACCTGAAATGGTTGCTCTTTGTCAGGATGAGTCGGTCATTGGTTGTGACTTTTATGTGATGAAACGCGTAGAAGGCATTATTCCCCGTGCTAATTTACCTAAAGAGCTGAATTTCAATGAAATTCAAGTGCATGAATTGTGCATTAACGTGATTGATAAACTGATTGATCTGCATCAAGTTCCGTATGAAGGTACGAGCCTTGAGAAAATTGGCAAAGGTGAAGGTTATTGCCGCCGCCAAGTTGAAGGTTGGGATGCGCGCTATGAAAAAGCCAAAACTATTAATGTGCCTTCATTTAAATACGTGCGTCATTGGCTGCAAGATAACATTCCTGAAGACAGTAAAACCTGTGTAATTCATAACGATTGGCGTTTTGATAATGTCATTTTAAACCCTGAAAACCCAACTGAAGTGATTGGTGTATTGGATTGGGAAATGGCGACTTTGGGTGATCCTTTAATGGATTTGGGTTCAGCTTTGGCTTATTGGGTCGAAGACTCAGACAGTGCTATTTTTAAAGCGACTCGTCGTCAGCCGACCAATTTAAAAGGTATGTTCACACGTAAACAAGTGGTTGATTATTATTTAGAAAAAATGGGAATTCACACCGACAACTGGGCATTTTATGAAGTGTTTGGTATTTTCCGTTTAGCCGTGATTGCACAGCAGATTTATTACCGTTTCTACCACAAACAAACCAATAATCCTGCCTTTAAAGATTTTTGGATTGTGATTCATGCCTTACATATTCGTGCTTTAAAACTGATTGGACTACAAAAAATAGAAGCCAATGAAGTTGCTCAAAAATACATTGAGAAAATGAAGGAAATTTTAGGAAAATGACCACCATTTATCTGATTCGTCATGGACAAGCATCCTTTGGGGCAGAAAGCTACGACAAGCTTTCTCCAAATGGAGAGTTACAGGCGAAAGTTTTAGGGCAATATTTCGATGATATTCTCAAAGAAGCGCCTCATGTAGTGGCAGGTTCGATGCAGCGCCATCAGCAAACCGCCAATATTGCTTTAACTGAATGTTTCCCTGAAGCTGAAATCGTCACTGACAGCAGTTGGAATGAATTTAATCATCAGCAAGTGTTTGCACAATATGAGCCGCGTTTTAATGAACCACATTTGCTCAAACAAGATGTGGCAAAAGAGGAAAACCCGCGTGCATATTTAGCCAAAATTTTTGAAGGTGCAATCGGTCGCTGGACAGGTGGTGATTATCACCATGAATATGAAGAGTCTTGGCCCACCTTTAAAAACCGCGTTGAAACCGCTTTGCAAAAACTCTGTAATGATTTGGCAAAAACCAAACCACGTTATGCAGTGGTCTTTACTTCGGGCGGCGTGATTTCAGTCGCAGCAGGTAAAATTTTGGGATTAAGTCCTGAAAAAACTTTTGCCTTAAACTGGGCGATTGCCAACACCAGTATTACCACGCTGCGTTTAGTCGCAAATGAGCCGCAATTATTAAGCTTAAATGAGCACCATTTCATTAAAGCGGAAAATCCCAACTTACTCACATGGATTTAATGTGACAGTACAGCATGCAGATAGGAAATAGATCATGGCAAAAACAATATTAATTACCGGTGCAAGTTCAGGGATCGGCGCTGGCATGGCACGTGAATTTGCGCAAAAAGGCTATAACTTAGCGATTTGTGCACGCCGTTTGGAACGCTTAGAAAGTTTAAAACAAGAGTTAGAAAGCCAATATGGCATTCAAGTAATTGCCAAAACACTGGATGTCACCAATTACGATCAAGTGTTTGAAGTATTCCGTGCTTTTAAAGAAGATTTTGGCTCGATCGATCGTGTGATTGTGAATGCAGGCGTTGGTAATGGTCGTCGTATTGGTAAAGGTAACTTTGAAATTAACCGCGCAACGGTGGAAACGAATTTCATTTCAGCTTTAGCACAGTGTGAAGCTGCAGTTGAAATTTTCCGAGCACAAAATGCTGGTCATTTGGTGGTGATCTCTTCGATGAGTGCGATCCGCGGTATGCCGAAGCATTTAACCGCTTATGGTGCAAGTAAAGCAGCAGTTGCAGCACTGGCTGAAGGGATTCGAGCAGAATTGATTGATACGCCAATCAAAGTCACCACAATTTTCCCGGGTTATATTCGTACTGAAATTAACGAAGGTGCCAAAAAATTACCATTTGAAGTAGATGAAAAAACTGGTTCACACCTCTTGGCTGCTGAAATTGAAAAAGCACCAATTAAAGCTTATGTACCCAAATGGCCATGGTTACCTTTAGGTCTCGCGATGAAAGTATTGCCACTTAAAATTGTCAATAAATTAGGTTAAGGTCTTTGATCATTTAGTTTATTAAAAAGCTCCCAATCGGGGCTTTTAAATTTTTTGATCCTGTTTTAAGTGAAATTTGAATACTAAAAATTTTGAATATTGAAAATACGAATAAGATTCAGTCGATCATTCAAATGCAGTGAGCTATATAACTAAATTATAAAAATATCAGCACGTAAAAATACCTGTAAAATTCCATTCTTTAAGGTTTTTGGTGTACTGAAGAGTTAAGTAATCAGCTATATTTCTTTAAAACTCATCTAAAAATTTAAGATTTCTAATTATGTTGTTAAAAGCGGTCACGATCATATTAATTCCGGCTTTAATCGTTCAAGGCTATCGCATCAAAAAGAATACGCCACGCTTGCTAGAACCGAAAGGGCAGCGTGAAGGGCACACGGGTATGGGTAAACCACTCTCAATTTTAATTCTGGGTGATTCCGCAGCGGCAGGTGTCGGTGTAGAAACCCAGCAGGATGCCTTACTCGGTGCAGTTATTGACGAATTGAAAATGGATTATGCAATTGATTGGAAACTGCATGCCAAAACTGGTGATGGAACGAGTCAAATAATTCAGAACGTTCACACATTAGGAAATCATCATTATGATGTCGTGCTGACATCAGTGGGTGTGAATGATGTCACCAAACTAATGTCTGCAAAGCAATGGATAAAGCAGCAGCAGGATTTATATCACTTGATTCAACAGAAATTTAGTCCTACATTGGTGATAGCAGCAGGTGTTCCGCCTATGCATCTGTTCCCAGCGCTGCCGAATCCTTTAAGCTGGCTTTTTGGACAATATGCCAAACAAATGAATGTGAAATTGGCTCAATTGGTACATACCCGCAGCAATATGCAGTGGATCGAATATGATTTGCAAAAATATCAAGCGTTAAATTTAGACATGGCTGCTGATGGTTTTCATCCAAGTAAAGAAATTTATCAGATTTGGGGTAAAACAGCTGCAAATCTGATCCGTCAGCAATTTTGATCACTCAAAAAAGTACAATTTTAAGAATGAAAAAACTTGAATTAGAACCTACTCAAAACGCAGTCGATCATCTTGGTGAGATTGAAACGCATCCCTTTCAGCCATTTTTGCCTCAGAATGGTAAATTACTGATCATGGGCAGTTTTCCGCCACCAAAAGCACGCTGGAAAATGGAATTTTATTATCCCAATTATCAAAATGACATGTGGAAAATTTTTGGAATTTGTTTTTTTCAGGATAAAAACTATTTTCTCAATGTGGACAGTAAAACGTTCAAAGAACAGTTGATTCGAGATTTTTTGAATGAAAAAGGTATTGGTTTTTTTGATACTGCTTATCAAGTAATTCGGCTGAAAGGCAATGCATCAGATAAATTTTTACAGATTCATCAACGAACGAATATCGCCAAACTGTTAGCGCAAATGCCAGATTGTCGCAGTATTATGACCACTGGCGATAAAGCGACGGATACCTTAATGCTGTCGATGCCTGAAGATGCAGAAAAACCTAAAATTGGACATTCTGCACATGCAACCTTTGCCGACCGAGATTTAACCTTATATCGAATGCCATCTTCATCACGCGCTTACCCTTTGGCGCTAGAGAAAAAAGCCGAAGCTTATGCACAATTATTTAAAGAAATAGGCTTACTTTAAGAGAGTATTGGTCATATTTAAAATGATTGAGGTAGAATCGAATAAATTTTAGATATTTATACCTTAACAATGAAACTAAGAGGAAAACACAGCAGCACTAAGCCTTAGCCATCATATTCGACATAGTCCCATAGGTTTAAACGAGCTTTGATTTCCTTACGGATATTTGGCATCAAAGGCAGTAAAGTTCCATCAATCCACAAACTCAGCGCTTGAGACGACAGCTTTTGCTGATCCGCATCAATCAGTTGAGCACCTTTAACCATGACGAAGGTTTCAGTCGTAGCAGCTGTTTCAATGCCTTTAAACAAGACTTGGAGTTCATGTCCTGTGTCTTGAATCAGCCACTCCAGTTCAATCTGAATATTTTGATTCGATTTAAGAACAGCTTGACCTTCAATCAGCTCATGATCACTTAAACAATCATGTTCAACACGGACTTTGGATAGGATCCATTCCTGAGCGTCTAAGTCTTCTAAAGTCTTAAATGGGGTTAAAATATCACTTAAATTGAACTGGCGGCTTAAATCAAAAAATTGCATTAGGGGAGATCACGAAGCATAAATAAAGGAGATGTGTTGCGCTGATAATTTTAAAGCAATGGAAAAGTGCTGTAAAACCTTTACATGTATTGATCTTTTTTATGTCTAAATAATAGGCGAATGATAACTAAAATGGATGGAATCTAATTTAAATTCCAAATTGAACCCAATTCAAAACATAATTAAAGCTGCTAATCAGCTTTAATTATGTTTAATGAATCGTACTAAGAATAGAAAATGTAATTGCAAATGAATTACATCATCCATTCAACTGGTAAGTAAGACACGGTATGCATAGCAAAACGCTGGAATTTGGTTGTGTTCGGATCAACTTTTAATTCATGGATAGAGCCATCAGGTTGATGGTCGAGCCAGATGATTTGATCATTTTGATCGAGCTTTAATTCATACGCGACGTGTGGCAAATACTGATCTAATGTTTTAGAAATTTGATTTTGCAGCTGTTCTGATTTGACCACCAATCCAACTTCTGTATTTAAATTTGCCGATCGAGGATCAAAATTAAATGAACCAATAAAGACCATACCGTCTATATCAAAAAATTTAGCATGCAGACTGGACGCATTTTTACCTTTTGCTGGAATGACACTACCGGTTGCTATTTCATACCAAGTTCTTTTTTTACGCTCGATATAGGGCTTAAACTCATAAAGCTGAACGCCATTTTTCAGTAAATCATGACGATATTTTTGATAAAACGCATGCACCAACGCCACATCATTGGCCGCTAAAGAGTTGGTGAGTACACGGACTTTGATATTATTTTTGGTTAATCGAGTTAAATAGTCTGTGCCGCGCTGTGTCGGGACAAAATAGGCCGATACCAGTTCCAAATGCTGTTTCGGCACGCCCATAAAGTGAACCATTTGCCGATAAATCAACTGTTCCTTGCTGGCATTACTGCGGATCTTATTCGGACTGTCGGCAACAAAGTGTGCGGGTGCCCAGTTAAATTTACGCTGTTTTAGATTTTCATTTAATTGCTGCTGTGCATATTCAATTTTATTTTCGACATTATTTTTTTGAATGGCATCTTGTTCATAGTGTTGATTTAACTGCACCAAACTTTCTTTAGAACCGTTGCCCAATAATTGCCGCACATCATAACTTAAATCATCATTCCAGAAGTCCAGAAATACCTCATTGGCATGGTTTACCGCATTACCATAAAAAAGAATATCTAAATCAGTAAATTGGAAACTTTCACTGGCATCAAAATATTCACGGCTGATATTGCGCCCACCAGTCACTGCAATCGTACCATCGGCAATAATCAGTTTATTGTGCATGCGATGATTAATATTTTTCATGCGAAACGCATAATCGATAACTCTTAATTTTCGAAATTTATAAGGATTAAATAACTTAATTTCGAAGTTAGGATGCACAGCAAGGGTTTTCAGCGCATCATCAAGCTGTATACCATTTTGGTCATCAATTAAAAGCCGCACTTTTACGCCACGGTCTGCTGCTTTGAGCAGCTCATGCAGCATCATATGGCCAATATAATCATCTTTCCAAATATAATATTGCAGGTCGATATTGTGCTGTGCTGAACGGATTAAATGCACACGCGATGCAATACTGATAAATGCATCATCTAGCGCCAGATAACCTGTTAGTCCTTTGGTCAACTGAACATCAACATTGCTGTCATTTAACCAATGCTTCGAATGCGGTTGAATGGGTAATTCAGGCTTTGATGTATTCATTGGTAAACTGCACCCCGTAAGCATCAGAAACATTAAAGAAAATGAAACTGTTGGTATCGACGAATGTATCTGCATATTTATTATGGCGGAAGCAAAAAAGTTATAAGCTCATATTATCATCATGTTAAAGGTTGAATCATGCAATAAAAAGCGGTTACTGTAGATCATCTGTTAAACTTGCCAACAAAGGATGTTTACTCAATGAAATCTCGTGCAGCTGTCGCATTTGGGCCAGGCCAACCTTTAGAAATTGTCGAAATTGATGTGGCGCCGCCAAAAGCCGGAGAAGTACTGGTTAAAATCAGTCATACTGGTGTATGTCATACCGATGCATTTACGTTGTCTGGTGATGATCCAGAAGGTGTATTTCCAGCCGTGTTGGGCCATGAAGGCGCAGGCGTTGTGGTTGAAGTCGGTGAAGGTGTAACCAGCGTTCAGCCGGGTGATCACGTGATTCCTTTATATACGGCGGAATGCGGTGAATGCCTATTCTGTAAATCTGGAAAAACCAACTTGTGTGTTGCAGTACGTGCAACTCAAGGTAAAGGCTTGATGCCTGATGGCACCACGCGTTTTTCTTATAATGGTCAGCCAATTTATCACTACATGGGCTGTTCAACCTTCTCTGAATATACCGTTGTTGCTGAAGTTTCTTTGGCAAAAATTAACCCTGAAGCCAATCATGAACATGTGTGCTTACTAGGCTGTGGCGTAACAACCGGTCTAGGTGCTGTGAAAAATACCGCTAAAGTTCAGGAAGGCGATACAGTTGCGGTCTTTGGTTTAGGCGGTATTGGTTTGGCTGTTGTACAAGGCGCGAAAAAAGCCAAAGCCAGCCGTATTATTGCAGTCGATACCAACCCAGACAAATTCAAGCTTGCTGAAGAATTTGGTGCAACCGACTTTGTGAATCCAAAAGAGCATGATCGTCCTGTGCAGGAAGTGATTGTAGAAATGACCGGTTGGGGCGTAGACCATTCATTTGAATGTATTGGCAATACCAATGTCATGCGTTCGGCTTTGGAATGCGCGCACCGCGGCTGGGGCCAATCAGTAATTATTGGCGTCGCAGGTGCAGGTCAGGAGATCTCTACTCGCCCATTCCAATTGGTGACAGGCCGTACGTGGAAAGGCACTGCATTTGGTGGTGTAAAAGGTCGTTCGCAATTGCCGGGTATGGTGGAAGAAGCGATGACAGGTGAAATTCAACTGGAACCATTTGTGACGCATACCATGGGCTTAGACAAAATTAACGAAGCTTTCGATTTAATGCATGAAGGCAAATCTATTCGTTCTGTGGTGCATTTTGAAGATTAATTATTTTTAATCTCAGAGTTGATAAAAAAACCAAGCTTCA
The DNA here is from genome assembly GCF_050285345.1 of Acinetobacter sp. GTDB lineage: Bacteria > Pseudomonadota > Gammaproteobacteria > Pseudomonadales > Moraxellaceae > Acinetobacter. The sequence goes on along the minus strand of NZ_JBLZXR010000021.1, from coordinate 34,127 downwards.
GCTTGGTTTTTTTATGCCTTCAACGTTGAACGATCTAGGGCGTGTCATGCAGATAAACAACTGCAGTTTTTTTAAATCATTTGAGCTTTTCCTGCTGCCTAAGATGAATTGGAACTCATGATTGGCAAAATATGCCAGCTTGTCTGACAAGAAATGCAAATAAACCGTAAATGATAGATTCTGTCCCGTATTGACATAGAACATAAAATAACCATGCCATATCTTGGCACCACAATAATGAACACTTGTATATTATTTTAAAAGCCAGTCAAAACGAGGGTCATATGCATATACGCGCAGAATATAAGCCGGAGTGGATTCGTGAAGATTTTGTTGATTTTATTGCAGAGAAATTCAACTCAATTTGGGCATGGAAAAAAATTAAAGCTGAAATCATCAATGTCAAACCATTAAGCGCCGACTTTATTCAGCTGCAATTGCGCCCAAATCAAAACTTTCAATTGTACACTTATCAGGCAGGACAGAGCATATTGGTGACTGTGGTGATTTGCGGTGTACGCCAGCAGCGAAGTTATTCGATTGCTCAGGCTTCACCGCAAGGTTTATTGAGCATTGCCGTGAAAAAGCAAGGCCTTGTTTCCAATGCATTAACAGCGTTACCTGTAAATTCAATTGTCGAAATTTCGCAGCCTCAGGGCGATTTTGTTTTACAGCCTTCTGCACGTGCGAGTTTGCTGATTGCCTCAGGCAGCGGCATTAGCGCAATTTATGCATTATTGAACAGCCATTTGCTCAATCATTCCAAACCGGTCGATTTGCTTTATTTTAGCCGTGACAATGCTTATGCCGCTGAACTGAAAGCCTTGGCGGAGCAATATCCGCAATTTAAATTGCATCTGATCAATACGGCGCAGCGGAAGCAGCACTTAACGCAAGAACTGCTCAGAAAATTGGTTGAAAATTTCCAGCAGCGCGAATGCTATGCCTGCGGCGCATCGGCCATGATGCAAAGCGCACAGAAGATCTATCAAGCGCTGGAATTAACTGAACAGCTGCATACTGAATATTTTCAATTGACCATTGATGAAACGCTTGCGGAGCAGCCGGTGAAATTTTTACTCGCGCAGCAGGAGTTCCAAGCCAAAAGCAATTTGCTGGAAAGCGCTGAGCAAGCAGGCTTAAGGCCAGCACATGGTTGCCGCATGGGCATTTGCAATACCTGCTCATGCACCAAAATCAATGGCTCGGTTAAAAATATGCTGACGGGCGAAATCAACAGCCAAAGCAATTCACAGATCAAGCTGTGCATTTCGCAAGCCATCAGTCCAGTCACCATTAATCTATAAACCATTTAAATAGATGCTAAAGGGGAGAAAAATAAATGAATAAGCCCGTCAATTTTAATGTGAACAGTAAATCTCAATATCTAAGCTCAGACCAAATTGAAGAGTTTGGCGCAAAAGTTGAAGTCATCCGCCGTGAAATTATGGACAGCTTGTGCGAAAAAGATGCGCAATATATTTATAAAATCCGCAACTTTGTCCGCTATAGTGAAATTGCTTCACGCGGCATGCTGATGTTCGCAGGTTGGCTGCCGCCAGTATGGTTGTTAGGCACAGGCCTGTTAGGCCTCTCTAAAATCGTGGAAAATATGGAATTGGGCCATAACGTCATGCACGGCCAGTTTGACTGGCTGAATGATCCGAGCCTGAATGGCGTCAATTATGACTGGGATACTATGGCGACAGGCCCTGACTGGAAATATACGCATAATTATATTCACCACACCTATACCAATATTGTCGGTATGGATCATGATGTGGGTTATGGTCTGATTCGGGTGAGTGATGCACAAAAATGGGAACCACGCTTTTTATTCAACCTTCCATTGGCGGCGCAGCTGATGCTGTTTTTTGAATGGTATGTGAGTGTACAAAACCTGCATATCGAAGATGTGATTGCCTATAAAACCAAAACTTGGGCGCAAGTATGGAAAGATGCAGAGCCAGTACGCAAAAAAATGCAGCGTCAAATTCTTAAAGATTATGTATTTTTTCCGCTCATTGCTGGGCCAAATATGATTCCAGTCTTTACCGGCAATGCCATAGCTAATGTGATCCGCAGCTTATGGGCGTCTGCCGTGATTTTTAATGGTCACTTTACTGAAGATGCTGAAAATTTTGAGATGGACAATATCGACAATGAAAGCCGTGCAGAATGGTATTTACGCCAAATCCGCGGTTCCAGCAATTTCAGCGGAACGCAGTGGTTGCATATTCTAAGCGGCAATTTAAGTCATCAAATTGAGCATCATTTATTCCCAGATATGCCGGCGAACCGCTATGCGGAAGCTGCACCAAGAATCCGCGCATTGTGCGCCGAATATGGCATTCACTACAATGAAGCCAGCTTCATGAAACAGTTTGGCAGTGTTTGGGTGCGTATTGCCAAGTATTCATTGCCAAATGACTGGAAAGCGGAAACCAAGCACTATGCGATGAAAGCCAAACAGCGTGTGCAATCGGTGCTGGCGAGCACATTTAACTTTTAAATGCCGGTTTGCAAAGCTTCCAGCTCGCAGACCGCATTTCAGATGGATAAATTGATCGGTAAGTTTTTGAATAAGAACGCCTCATCTTTAAAGCCTGCAGATTGGATACAGACCCCCGCCCAAGTGCGGGGTTCTGCTTTAAGTAATGATCAGGCTTTAAAAATAAAGCGCATAAGGCCAGTTTTGTTTTCTGGCCTTCACTGAGTAATGCGGTAGGAAAGTTTAAATCCCGCGGCAGTTGAGCATGGTTTAATTGAGCTTGCCACTGCGCGGGCAGGTGCCAGTGATTTTCAACCAAATCAAAATCTTCAAAACTTGCGCTGCCAGCGTCAATCCGCTCAAAAGCTTGATGCAGTGGAGCAACGCCAAATGCATCAGCAATGGTTTCACCATGAATCCGATGCAGGCTGAAATTTGCCGCTGCACTAAATTAAATGGCAGTTCGCAGAACATGGTCTTATTGGGAAATTCTAAACTCAGCTGGTGGATGTTGCAGGCAGAGATATATGTCGATGGAGGAGTGGTTAATTGCGTCATAAATGCGCCTCATATAAGATGCATGCGCAAAATAGCGATTAAATATTGGATTAATTTATAGAGAAAATCTAAGTATTTTAAATAGATGAAGAAAAGGCGCTATTTTACACATCAAAAATTAAACAGAAATGATTTTGATGATGAAACAGCGCTTACTCCATGGGCAGATACTCAAAAGAAAAAGGTAGAGAGGTATTTGGACTGGCTTCAGTTTAAATAAAGGTGAATATTTAATCAATATGTGAATAAATTGGTTTAAAGTGAGGTTCGAGATTTATACAATCATTCCAATTGTAAAAATAAAAAACAAAACTAAAAAAACTATTGTCAAAGTGAGAAATACAGCGTATTTTAATTTTCAGACATTTACTTTTTGATGATATCAAGATGTTAAAGCAACCATTGATCGCAAACGCTTATTATTATTTCTGGCAGTTTAGATAATTGCCTGAACGCGTTCGGGCAAGAAAAATGGTTGCCCACCAAGTTTATACCTGATCGGCAACCCTGATCAGGTTTTTTTATGCCTTGATTTTTATAATTTTTTAGGAGAATTTTCATGTATACATTACGCAATTCATATTTTAGCAATGGTTATTGGTTTTACTTTAGTCAGTTTATGTCTAAAGCCCTGAAGTCCCAAAGTCCCATAACGCTCAAATAAAAGTTCAGACTGCAAGAAAACAGTCCAGAGGAAATAAGCCAATGAATGCGCTAAATACTGCTTTACAACAAACACAATCTAAAAATCTTCACGCGAGTGAAACCACTTTAAGTTTGCCACATGAACTTAAACAGCAATTACCATTGTCAGCACATTTGGCTGCACAAATTGCAGTACACAGAACAACGATTCAAAATATTTTAGCGGGCACCGATTCACGTTTAATGGTGATTACAGGTCCTTGTTCGATTCATGATCCTCAATCTGCACTTGAATACGCTGAAAAAATTAAACAATTACAGGCGCAAGTGTCTGACCAAATTTTCCTTGTTATGCGTGCATATATTGAAAAACCGCGCACTACCGTTGGCTGGAAAGGTTTCATGTATGACCCAAATCTGGATGGGTCAGCAGATATGCAGCTAGGTTTAGAAAAATCGCGCGAATTATACTTACAAATTATTGAAATGGGTTTGCCGATTGCTTCAGAAATTTTAAGCCCAATGGCTACTGCTTACTTCGACGATTTACTGGCGTGGGGTGCGATTGGCGCACGAACCAGTGAATCCCAAATTCACCGTGAAATTTCTAGCCACATGCCATACTGCATTGGCTTCAAAAATGGCACGGACGGTTCGATTCAAATCGCATTAGATGCGATTCAATCAGCTTCAAATGCACATCAATTCATGGGCATGAGTCAAAGTGGTTTACCAAGTATTCTTTCATCGAAAGGTAATCCAAAGGCGCATTTAATTTTGCGTGGCTCAAATACTAGCCCGAACTATGATGTCGCTGAAATTGAAAAAATCAAAGCCAAGGTTAAAGGCGAACTGCCTGCGTTGGTCATTGACTGTAGTCATGGCAATAGCCATAAAGATCCAATGAAACAGCCTGAAGTGTTACGTACCATTGTCCAACAGCGTATGGAGACTCAAGTTCGTGGCGTGATGCTCGAAAGTCATTTAGTCGATGGTGCACAGAAAATTTCTGGCGATATGGCTTACGGTCAGTCGGTAACGGATGGTTGTTTGGGTTGGGAGAAAACTGAAGCTTTAATTCAGCAAATTACCGATGATTTACGCGCTGAAAATATTAAACGCAGTGCGTAAGCTCCAATACAAATAGTTTGATTTAAAAAGCCTCACCATATTGAAAATAATGGTTGAGGCTTTTTAGTTATCTCATCTTATTTTGATTTTACCCAATACTGTTTTGAATACGCAAAAGTATACTTAAAACATGAAATAGCGCACATTTAATTTTAATATTCTTCAATAATTCAGCACTTTAAGTTTGAGGCAACTGTGATTTTTATGCACAATAAACTCTAACCTTGTATATTGCAAAAACATAATTAAGCCATATACAACGGTTGAAATATTTTGAATTTGGGGAAAGTTATGTATACCGCTGATCTGCTCGAAGAAGCGCGCCGTTTTATGTTTCACATGTTGACCAAAGTGGTCGAATACGGTGGTTCGGATTTATTTATTACAGCAGATTTTCCACCAAGTATTAAACATCAGGGATTGATGAAGCCATTTGGGCAACAGACTTTAGATGCTGAAAAAACCAAACTCTTTGCTTATAGTTTGATGAATGAAAAACAACGCAAAGAGTTTGAAACTGAGCTGGAATGTAATTTCGCCATTAGTGTACCCAATGTTTCGCGTTTTCGAGTCAATGTGTTTCAGCAACAACTGCATGTGGGCATGGTTATTCGTACCATCACCGCAGAGATTCCAAATTTTGAAAAACTAAGATTACCTGAGTCATTGAAGCATGTGATCATGGAAAAGCGTGGGCTGGTCTTGGTGGTTGGTGGCACGGGTTCAGGTAAATCGACCTCTTTAGCAGCCATGATTGACTATCGTAATGAACATAGTGCAGGGCATATTATTACTGTAGAAGATCCTGTGGAATATGTGCACAAGCATAAAAAATCCATGATTACTCATCGTGAAGTCGGGGTGGATTGTCACTCTTGGCACAATGCTTTGAAAAATACCTTACGTCAGGCACCGGATGTGATTTTGATTGGTGAAATCCGTGATACCGAAACCATGGAACATGCCATCGCCTTTGCCGAAACAGGGCATTTATGTCTAGGCACACTGCATTCAAACAATGCCAACCAAACTTTAGACCGTATTATTAATTTCTTCCCAGAAGAGCGCCGCAACCAGTTGTTGATGGATTTATCGTCGAATATGAAGGCGATTATTTCACAGCGTTTGATTCGTACTGAAGATGGCAAAGGACGTCGTGCCGCAGTTGAGATTATGCTGAATACTCCTTTGATATCTGATCTGATTTTAAAAGGTGATTTCCATGAGTTAAAAGCAATCATGGCGAAGTCACGTGAATTAGGTATGCAAACGTTTGACCAAGCTTTATTTGATTTGTATAACGATGAGGCAATCTCTTATGAGGAGGCACTGCGTAATGCAGACTCAACCAATGAGCTGCGTTTACAGATTAAACTAAAAAGCCCAAGAGCAAATTCTAACGTTACCACAGCATCATCTCAGGGTTTGAGTATGGTTGAAGAGAAAAAAGCTGAAGCGGAAGTTGAAGAGATTACCGAATAATTTACAGTGAAAATTTCGTTCCCAAAAAAGGCTTACTGATGTAAGCCTTTTTTAATGATGAATACGCTAATCGGATTTCCCCAAAATTATGCCGTTTTTTGTTGAGCCACCACAAAATGATAATAAATCAAACTGATCAGGACTAAAACTGCACACAGTATATAAGCCGTACTATAGTCATAACCAGAAATAACCAGACCTAGGACCAGAGAACCGATAGCAATACCTAAATCGTAACAGGTGAAATAGGTTGAGGTGGCATGCCCAATACGATGTTTAGGTGAGCGCTGAATCGAAATGGTTTGTAAACAGGGTTGTACGGAACCAAATCCCATCCCAATGAATACGGCTGCAATCATAAAACCAGTGAGGGAATTGATCTGACTTAAGACCAATAAACCCGCTGCGAATAAGATGAGGGCTGGATAAACCACATAACTTGGCCCTTTACGATCATAAAGACGTCCTGTGATGGGGCGCAGACTCATCATTGAAACGGCAAAGACGGCAAAAAATAATCCTGCATAACTGAGTAAATTTTTCGCGTCTGCAAACGTAGAAATAAAAGACATGATGCTGGCATAACAAAATGAGATCATCATGGCCATCAGCGCAACGGGGACTGCCTTAAATTCAATAAAGTCCTGTACAGAGAGCTTTTTGGGCTGAAGTGGTGCTGGTTCTTTGGCTTTATTTTGTAAGGGGATCATCAGGCAAAATATAAAACCTAAAACCACACACGCCAGTAATAAAGCGGAGATATTGGCAAAACTGGTGTGCTGAATCAGGGTCAGGCCAATTAAAGGGCCGAGTACAATGCCTAAGTTTATGGATACAAGAAAATAACCCATACCTTCACCTTTACGTTTTTCAGGAATAAAGGCATTTACAATCGGCACGTTCACCGTGGTTAAAATACTGAACCAAATCCCGTGAAGAAAACGGATGATCATGAGCAAGGTGAGATTGTCTGCAAAGATATAGGTCAAACAAAATAGACAAAACATCGTTTCAGAAATATATAATGCTTTCTTCGTGCCTATTTTCTCAATAATGAGGGCGCTAAAGGGGCGGACTGCAATTGCCGACGCCATAAATAAAGTCATGGCCAGACCCGCTTGAGAAAGACTGCCACCAAGATCATTGACAATATAAATAGGCAGAATCGTGGTTTGTGCAAAATAAAAAATGAATAAAAATAAATTATTCGCCAAACAGAGAATAAATGATTTATTCCATAACGTTTCAGTATTGAGATTAGACATGTCACACCAAGTTGAGCAGAAGTAGGGCCTCCGTTTTATGTTTATGATTTTTCATTACCACTAAATTGGATATCAACCCAAAGTGACAACTCAACGTGGGGCACGAAGTGTGTACATTTTAGTTAAAAAACTAGAAAAGTAAACTAATGTGAGAATTGTTTTATATTTTTTAAATATTCAGTATTTTAATTTGGTTAAATTATCATTTTTCATTTTCTGGAAATAAAAAAATCAGCACACAGGCTGATTTTTCCTAAAGCCAATAAGCCTACATGAAATTATAGGCCTGCTTCGTATTGCTCACTACTTAAAAGTGCTTCTACATCGGCAATATTGTCAGGTTTGATTTTATAAATCCAACCTTTGCTATAAGGTGCATCATTTACAAAATCAGGATCATCTTCTAAGTCTGGGTTTACTTCTACCACAGTTCCTGAAACGGGCGCATGAATATCAGAAGCAGTTTTTACCGATTCAACCACACCTGCTTGTTCACCCGCAGTGATATGCTGTCCAACTTCTGGCGCTTCCACATAAACCAAATCGCCTAAAGCATCTTGTGCATGATCAGAAATACCCGTAACAACGAGCTCACCTTCAATGCGTACCCACTCATGCGTACTTGCATACTTCAAATCTGAAGGATGATTCATTGATAACTCCTTAAATCCATTAAATTCATTTTTGGCATGAGTTATACATGCTTTTTACTTAAAACAAAAGACTTATAAGTACGGATCTTTGCGCCAGTTACTTGGGCTGCGACCACTCCAGCGTTTAAACGCGCGACTAAAATTTGCAACGTCGCTATAACCCAACTCATCGGCAATTTGTTCTAAAGTAAAGTCTGTCCGAGACAATAACGAGGTGGCATGACGATAACGTACTTCATCTACTAAGGTTGAAAATGACGTTCCTTCAGCCGCAAGTTGACGTTTGAGTGTCCGATCTGACATGTGTAGGCGTTCTGCGACACTTTCAATACTCAAATAATGCTGTTCTGAATGGGTCAAAATATCGCGTACACGCATTGCAATCCGATGACGCTCACCAAGCGCTGATAGTTCAGCTTCACATTGATTGATGGCAATTTGACTGGCAATCGGGTCGGCATGTACTAATTTATTGGTTAAATACTGTTTATCGAAACTTAATAACAAATGTGGCTGATCGAATCGAAAGTGGTGACGTGGATATTTGGCAATAAAACGTTCAAAACCATCGGGCTGTGGAAAATCAAAGTCAATTTCACCGGCAGAATAATCTACACCAGTAATCGCTTTCCCCATACTGATCATGCCAAAAATCAGGGCAATCGAAATTTCAGTCCGTAACGGTTCTAAAGTCACATCAGTTTGCAATTGAATGGTGGCTTTATTGCCAAAAGTTGAAAAAAATAACTGTAAAAAGGGCATTCGCAGTTGAATAAAACGATTAGCCAAGACTAAGGCATCAGTGATGTCTTTGGCCGTCATAATAGCATAGCCAATAAAGCCATGAATCGAGATACGCATTTGATTGCCGAGATGAAAGCCAAGAGTTGGTTCACCGGTTAAACGTAATGCATGTTCAATCAGCTGGTTGGCAAGTGGTGTTGGAATACGAAAATCTGGCTCAGCGAGTTGTTCGCTATTTAGTCCAAATGGGCTAAATAAGGTTTCAGCAGTATAACCCCATCGTGAGACAACATCTAAAAGGAGTAGTCCATAGACTCCCGGAATACCCTGATCCTGACGGGGATGAATTGTTTTCATAGCGTTCCGTTGCAATGTGATTTTTCTTTTGTTCAAAAACGATATTGTCATGAAAATAAGTTTGATCCTACAAAAATTGTTGGACAAACTGAATGTGCGTTTATTTATAACGACCTACTTTGGAGATGTAAAGTAGATCGTATGTTGATTACTCAGGCTTAAAGTCCTGACTAAACACAATAATCTTGGTGGTCGACATAAAAAGGACATCGCCATGTTGATTGAGTGCTTGCGTCACATAACTGACAATGGCACGGTCATTTTTACTTTTTGATGGCGTAATGGCTGCAATTTCAACTTCAGCATGAAGTTTATCGCCCGGACGCGTGGGGCGTGGCCAACGCAGGCTGGATTCAGAACCAATTAAACCATAAGCCACCGGGAAGCATTCTGTCCAAAGGCGCATGGTGACCGCTGCGGTATGCCAACCACTTGCAGCCAAACCTTTAAACACTGGATGTTCTGGGGCCTTGTCTTCATCTGTATGAAATTCCTGAGGATCGTAAGCATGTGCGAACTGTTTAATTTCTTCAACAGTCATTTCATATTCGCGGCTGATAAAACGATCCCCAACTTTAAGGTCTTCCAAATACAGCATACTAATCCTCCTTTGATTGTTTTTTGTGTTGCTCGATTAAAAATCCACCTGTCTGACGTTGCCACAGGTGAGCATAGATTCCATTTAATGCGACAAGTTCATCATGTGTACCTTGTTCTGCGATACGGCCTTGATCTAGGACAATTAAACGGTCCATTTGAGCAATCGTAGACAGACGATGAGCAATGGCAATGACTGTTTTATCTTGCATTAAATCATCCAAACTTGATTGAATTGCCGCTTCAACCTCAGAATCTAACGCACTGGTTGCCTCATCCAAAATTAGAATCGGAGCATCTTTTAAAAATACTCGCGCAATGGCAATACGTTGACGTTGGCCACCTGAAAGTTTGACACCACGCTCACCGACAAATGCGTCATAACCACGTTGTCCTCGTAAATCAATCAGTTGAGGAATAAATTCATCCGCTTTGGCTTTACGTACGGCGCTATACATTTCTTCATCGGTTGCATCTGGGCGACCATATTTAATATTTTCTTCAACAGTACGGTGTAGTAGTGACGTATCTTGAGTCACCAAAGCGATACTTTTTCTTAAGCTGTCTTGGGTTATATCTTCTATATTTTGGCCATCAATCGAAATATGACCTTGGTTGATTTCATAAAAATGTAGAAGGAGTTGAATGAGTGTCGATTTACCCGCACCTGAACGGCCAACGATCCCAATTTTTTCACCGGGGCGGATGGTGAGATTAAAATGATCAATCACATTTTTATCGTTATAGGCAAAGCTCACATCTTCAAATTTGATTTCACCATGATTGACCACCAAATTCTGTGCATTTTCTTTATCTTGGATTTGAATTGGACGGCCCATGGTTTTCATGCCATCTTGAATGGTACCGACATTTTCAAATAACGCCGAAGTTTGCCACATCATAAACTCAGAAATACTGCTGAGTTTTAAGATCATCGCGGTTGCGGCAGCAATCACGCCGAGTTCTGCTTGTCCATTCATCCACAGCCAAATTGCAGTTCCGAGTACGCCACCATAGAGCACAATAATCAGAAAATTTGTGGCAATGTTGTATTTAGCCCCCAAACGCATTTGCTTATAGACCGTGACCATAAATTCTTTCATCGATGCTTTGGCATAACGACTTTCACGGCCTGCATGGGCAAAAAGTTTAACCGTTTGAATGTTGGTATACGCATCGGTGACACGACCTGTCATTACGGCACGAGCATTGGCTTGTTCATTGGAGATTTGGCTTAACTTTGGAATGAAATAACTCGAAGATACAATAAAAAGCACCAACCAAAGAATTAAAGGAATAACCAGAAGCGGTGAAATGGCCCCTAAAATAATCGTGATCGAAATAAGATAGATAAATACATAGGCAACCATATCACCGAGAATAATCCAAAATTCACGAACGGCCAGTGAAGTTTGCATGACTTTGGCAGAAAGGCGTCCTGCAAAATCATTATGGAAAAAATCTAGACTTTGTTTTAACAATAAATTATGAAATCTCCAGCGCAAACGCATCGGAAATGTACTGTATAGAATTTGATGTTTAATAATGGTTTGCAAACATGAAAATAAAATATTGGCAAATAAAATAAAGCTCAGAATTGTTAGGTTGGTTTGATGCTGCTGCAAAAAAGTATCAGGCTGTGACTGGCTAAGCCAATTAACCAGTTCACCAATTTTGGAATAGAGCAATGCTTCAAAGCTTGCTACTCCGGCAGTACATAAAACCAAGATTACTAGATATTGTTTTACACCCGTTGCAGCGTGCCAAACAAAAGGAAAAAATTTGGTTGGGAGTGGTTTATCTAGGTCTTTTTCTGGATAAGCGTCAACTAAACTTTCAAACCATTTAAACATGCAGATAACCTGAGAATTTTACTGTCATTAATCAATCTTTTTGAATCAATTGAGTGTAATGGATTCAGGCTATTTAAACCATGTTGTTTTTGTTGAGTAAAGCGAGAGGTTTAACGACATAAATTCATATAATTAAAGTGAACGACTCGGTTACGTCCTTGACGTTTTGCTTCATACAGGGCGATATCGGCATGTTTAATCAGTTGATCTAAGCTTGGATGCTCAGGCTCAATTTTTGAAACACCAATAGAAATAGAGAACGGTATGTGTTGCCCATGAATATATAAACTATATTGTTCCATTTTATGGCGTAAACGTTCAGCAATTTTCAAGGCATCTGTTTGTACAGTATAAGGAAGTAAGGCAATAAATTCTTCCCCACCAAATCGAGCCAATAGATCGTAAAAGCGCATTTCTTTCTGCGCGATTTCGGCAATACAACACAGTACTTGGTCGCCAACATCGTGCCCATACTTGTCATTAATTGCTTTAAAATTATCGACATCAAACATGAGTAAGCTGGTAGAAACTGAAATAGGCGTCTCATTAATTTTTTTATTTGCAGCTTGCACGAATTGTCGGCGATTACTCAGTTGGGTAAGTTCATCCGTATGTGCAAGCTGACGCAGCGTATGATAGTTCCAGTCGTCTAATAAGGCTCTTAAAAATGTTTTACGTGAGTTGAGTGTGTTGTTCCAACAAATATAAATACTAAAAAGGAGAATCGGCGTATAAACAAACAAGAAGATGATAAAGTCGTTCAATTCATTTAGACGCCATACTCCATATAAAATGGCACTAGTAATCATCGCTGAGCTGATTAATGAAGGCCGAAAATGTACCTGTATACCTAAGTTACCTAAAACAATAAAAATAACTGCGGCATATTGATAAGACGAAACCAGAGTACTGTTGGATTGTAATAAAATTTCAAACCATAAAATGACAGAAAGACATGTTGCCAAAGGTAAGATGAGGTCTAAAAATTGAATGCGTTTGATGTATTTAAATAAAATATAATTCAGCCCGAATGCTCCGATAATCGCCAAAATACGGATCATTCCAGATAAGATTTCGATATCAGGCAATATATAACGATCTGCCCAAAAATAAATCAAAAATGCGAGCTGGGCAAAATAATTGACTTGTTTTAAATAGTTTTTTTGATTTAAATACTGAAATTTATGATAAACATTTTTATATTGAGGTGGAATACGCGCAATTGGGTCTAATAATGCCGCTTCAATACGTTCACGATTGGCAATATCGCAGGCATTTGCTTTGAGCAGCGTGTGTTTAACAGAAGAGTGATTCATAGAATCAAACAATTTTTCCGTATGTATTTTGACTGATTTCTGAGAAGGTATATACGAGCCTTCCATGATCAAGTTCCTATTTTAAAAGTTTTTTTGTGCGCTATTTACCAAAGAGTATATATTTTTTTTATTTTTGTACATAGTTTGTATAATTTTTTTTGATAATTCAGTACAATCTTTTGTAATAAATATAACAACAGAATATTGAAAACAGGAGCTATTTAAGCCCCCGTTTTTATAGGTTAATTAATGAACTTAATCCAAATTCATTACTCGTGAAGACGTGATATTTTGAAAATCAGTTCCAGAAGGTGCTTGATAAATTTTCAAGCCAAATTCAGGAATGATGGCAATTAAGTGATCAAAAATATCAGCTTGAATTGCTTCATAATCTTTCCATGCAATGGTATTGCTAAAAGCATAAATTTCGAGTGGAAGGCCTTCGCTGGTCGGTTGCATTTGACGCACTAAAATAGTTTGATGCTGCGCAATACCCGTGTGTTGCTTTAAATAAAATTCGATATAAGCACGGAATGTTCCTAAATTGGTCAAGCGTCGTTGATTATATTGAGACTGATTGCTAAGTTGCTGATTAAATTCGGTTAGTTCTTCATGTTTGGTATTAAGATATTGATCGAGCAAGAGGAACTCTTTGAGCTTGTTTTGCTCATCTTGCGTCATAAAATGTACTGAACTTTGATCAATATAGAGTGAGCGTTTTATACGACGTACACCAGCTTGCGCCATACCACGCCAGTTTTTAAAGGTATCTGTGACCAGCTTATTGGTTGGAATGGTGGTCAATGTTTTATCGAAGTTTTGTACCGTAATTGTATGTAATGACATATCAATGACATCACCATCTGCATTTAGTGAAGGCATCTCAATCCAGTCACCTATACGGACCATATCATAAGAAGAAATTTGAACTGAGGCTACCAAAGACAAAATGGTGTTTTGAAAAACCAACATCAGTACCGCAGCCATCGCACCAAAACCAGCCAATAGGGTAAACACATCTTTTTTCAAGAAGGTACCCAAGATCATCAGACCACAGACCAAATAGATAATGAGTTTAATGAGCTGCAAATAGCCTTTGATCGGCTTATTTCGTGATTTTGGATTACGCTGATAAATCAGGTTAAAAATATTTAATAATTCAGAGATCGCAAGCGCAATGGTCAAGAAGATAAAGGCCTGACATGCCATTTGAACCAAAGTGGCGAATTTAAGAGAAATATGTGGAACAGTTGTAATGCCATTCAAAATTACAATTGCAGGAACAATATTGGCAAAACGTTTAATGACGCTATGTTGGGAGAGGATCTGACTATGACTAAAGGTCATTTTAGAAACCAGTTTTCGAATACCGCGTACGACCACTTGTTTTGCAATAAAATTTGCAATGACAGCAAAAATAATAATGATGCTGAGAGAGGTCAACGTTTCGAGCCAGGGATATTGATCTGACCAATCTTGAATATTTTGTATAAATTGAAACTTTTCCAAAATCATCCTTCGCTTATTTATGAAAGGGTTAGCAAACTAATTTATTGTAATTGTGAATATGAGATAAGCAAATTTTTCACCCATTTATTTACTGAGCCACGACATGTTTTGTCCAAAATGTTACTGAACTAGCTGATTAGGCTTGCATTTTATAAACTTAAGGTTCGGGAAAATATTGGTCAAGCCTAAATCAAAGGTAGAAACGACAATAAAAAAAGCCCCGATGAAGGAGCTTTGATAATTTTTCAATGCTTACCACATCAAGTCATCTGGAATGACATAGGCCGCATACGGATCTTCTTCATCCGTGGTTTGCTCATTCACCTCAGAATTATTGACAATGATAAAGCCTTCCATTTTGGCATTAATACGCTCTGCAAGTGCTTTTGGTAAGAAGGCATAGCTCGCATTTTCACGTGCAATGACCAGACTGCCTGAAACAAGGGCATTGTAAATTTGCTGGTTGATATAGACTTTTTTGATTTTGCTATCATCAATAAATTGATAGGTAGCTTCACCGTCTGTATCACGAATTTTATGCTGTTGAATCATTTGCATGATGGCCGCTTTCAATTCTTTTTCATGCAAAACGGCTTTTCTGCTTTGTTCTAAAGCCTGATCTTTAGCCATTTTTTGCTGTTGATCTTGCTCAATTTTCGCTTTGATTTCAGCTTCATTACTATCACCTGTACGTTTTTCATGTACAGCTTGTTTAGACAATTTTTTTGCCTTTTTATTATCGACCAAACCTGCTTTGAGCAGTTGAGCCTGTAATGCATTTTTAACCATAGTACGTTCCAACTAATCGTGTATATGTCGATAATGAAAATAAATCATCCAATAAACTGCGCTCATGATAAAACTTAAGGCAGCTGGAATGAGGAATGCGTTTAATTTTAAATAAGGATAAAGCCCACTGGCAAGTAAACCGCCAACGATAAATCCAGCAAAGATCAGTAAATGGAGAATAACGCGTTTGGATTCTACCGCAAGGCCACGCGCTTTATAGCCCAAGGCTAAACCTAAGTCGGTTAATACGCCAGACAGGTGAGTGGTGCGAATAATGGTGCCTTTATAGTGGCTGACCATCGCATTTTGCACCCCCATTGCGACACATGCCCACAATAAAGCATAGCGAGGGAAATAGGGTAACAGTAGCCAACAGAGCACAATAAAAAAAGCCACCAAGCTTAACGGCGTACCATAACGTCGACTTAAGCTAAACTGGCTATTTCCAAGGATCAGCCCACTATAAAATGAGCCAATCACATAGCAAAGCACGACCAAGACTAAGTAAAGAATCGTTGCAGGTTGCCAATCAATGATTGCCATGGCCAACATACTAACGTTACCCGTCATATGGGAAACAGACTGGTGCAAAACAGTCACCAGTCCAAGGACGTTAATCATTCCTGCGTTAACGGCAAGAAAAAAAGTACCTAGTTGAATCCATAATGGTAAAGTCTGAAAAGGCATGGCATGACGCTAAAAAATATCTAATATCAAGATATTATCTTAAACCACGATCGACTGCAGCAGTAAATAATACGTCAGTCGAAGAGTTTAAGGCCGTTTCAGTTGAATCTTGCAGTACGCTAATCACCATACCAATGGCAACGACTTGCATAGCAATATCACTCGAAATACCAAATAGCCCACACGCCACAGGAATGAGGAGTAAAGAACCACCTGCAACACCAGAAGCACCACATGCAGAAACAGTTGCGACTACAGATAGAATCAACATGGTAGTGAAATCAACTGAAATACCCAATGTGTGGACTGCTGCAAGTGTTAAAATTGTAATAGTAACCGATGCACCTGCCATGTTGATGGTTGCACCTAATGGAATTGCAACACTGGAAGTTGATTCAGGTACGCCTAAACGCTTTGCAAGATCAAGGTTTACAGGAATGTTTGCAGCCGAACTACGGGTGAAAAATGCAGTAATACCACTTTCGCGTAAACATTGGAAAACCAATGGATATGGATTGCTACGTGTCATCAATGCCACAAGGATTGGGTTGATTACCAACGCGACAAAGAACATGGTACCAATTAAAACAGCAAGTAAATGTGCATAGCTGACTAAGGTTTTAAGACCTGCATCTGCAAATGTCACAGCGACTAAGCCAAAAATACCAACTGGTGCAAAGTTAATGACTATGCGAATGATTTTGTTCACTGCATCGGCAGCATCTGATAAGAACACGCGTGTAGTGTTACTTGCATGACGAAAAGCGATACCAAGGCTGATCGCCCATGCCAAAATACCAATGAAGTTCGCTTCAGAAATCGCAGTGACAGGGTTAGCAACAAAACTCAGCAGCAAGTTTTTTAAGATCTCAACCAGGCTACCCGGTGGTACGATATTTTCTGCGGCAACATCAAGAAATAAAGTGCTTGGAAAAAGAACACTGGCAACAACAGCGCTTAATGCTGCAAAGAACATACCTAAAGCATACATCAGCATAATTGGCTTAATGTATGCGTTGCTGCTGCCCACTTTGAAATTCGCAATCGATGAAAGTACGAGTACAAAAACCAAAACAGGTGCGACAGATTTCAATGCCTTAATGAATAAATCACCAAGTAAACTTAAATAGGGGGCAACGCCCGGAGCAAGGACAGCAACCCATACACCTAAAATAATGGCGATGATAATTCGGGTTACTAAACTCAAGCGTGTAAATGCTGAAAACATAGGAGAGCCTTGTCAGAATTACTATGACAAAAAAATGAAAATTAACCACATATTTTATACGAAAATGTGCAGTGCTTAGGAAATAATTTAATTTAAAAATAAATACATGATTTTCATGACGTATTTATTTGTATCGATTCGTAATTACAGAAAGTCTCAAGCTAGAGCTATTGGGGTTGGCTAAAGCCTGAGCATTTTTATGGGTAATTAGATCTGATATTCCATAGTTGAAGAGGTTAACTCTTGTATCGCCAAGTAATGCGTCATAAAAATTTGACCGCTTAAATGAGTCAATAATTTTGAATGCTGCAATTTGTCCATGACAGGGCCTTTTACTTCAGAAAAATGCAGGCGAATGTTCAGTTTTGAGAGTTCAAGATTTAAATCTTCAAGCATTTCCAAAGCACTTAAGTCAATGGAGCTCACACTTGAACAATTAATAATGACATGCTCAAGTTCTGCATTTTTACTCACTTCATTAATCAAGAAGCCTTTTAAGGTGTTGGCATTCAAAAAAGTTAAGTTTTCATCAATACGCATGGATAAAATATGCGGTGAGGTATAGACATGATGACGCTGAACATTTCTAAAATGTTGTGTACCTTCAACCAAGCCAATTACTGCCATATGCGGGCGGCTAATGCGCCATAACATAAGAATAAAGGTTGAAATGATGCCAATAATCAGACCTGTAGAAATATCAATGCAGACTACGCCAAAAAAAGTAACCCACATGGCAATACCATCTGCTTTGGAATAACGCCAAGTATCAATAAATGGTTTGAAATCAACCAATTTCCAGATCGACACCATAATTGTTGCTGCCAAAATGACCAGCGGTAAATCACGGAAGAAACCAGTGAAATATAAGCTAACAACGATGATCAATAGAGAGGAAAGTACACCTGCCATGGGGGTTTTGGCACCGGCATCAGCGTTAACTACGGTACGCGATAAGCTTCCGGTCACAGGAAATGATGAACTGACTCCGGCGCTTAAATTGGCAAGCCCTAAAGCGATCAGTTCCTGATTGCTATTTAACTGACTGCGTTGTTGTAACGCGGTGGCTTGAGCAATTGATAAAGATTCTACAAAACTAATCATCGCAATCATGGTTGCGCCCGGCAGTAAGGTTTGTACCAATTGCCAGTTCCAACTCGGAAAGCTCAGTGGTGGAAAACCAGAAGGAATTTCACCGACAGTTTTGATGCCGACATCCTGTAAATTAAACAGCAGCACACTGCCAATTGACATGATGACTAACAATAAAGGGAGAGCTTTACTTAAAAATGCAGTCGAACCGATTCGGGATTGTACCGATTGAGAGGCCAACAGTTTTGGCATGTAAATCAAAAATAAAATGGCAATAACACCAAAGATCAGGGATGCAAAATGCATCGAACCGAGGTGTTGCCATAAAGAAATGACAAATTCAGGAATGTTATTGGCTTGCAGGGGGGCATCGACTAAAAATTTGAATTGGCCCAATGCAATTAACAACGCTGAAGCAATAATAAAACTTTTAATGACCGGATGGCTGATCAATTGAATCAGAAAGCCAAAGCGTAAAACGCCCAAAAGTAGGGAAATAATCCCGACCATCAAAGCCAATAAGGTTGCAGCTTCAATATAAACAGGCGAGCCCACTTCAAATAAGGGATTGAGTGTAGCGAAAGTCATCATCGAAATAATCGCGACAGGCCCGATGGATAAAGTCGAACTTCCACCAATCAAGGCATACACAATCATGGGAAGAATACTGGCATATAAGCCCATGATCGGTGGCAGACCTGCCAACATAGAATAGGCCATACCTTGAGGAACCAGCATGGCAATGACAATGAGTGCTGCCAATACATCAGATTTAAATTTGACAGGAGTATAAGTCTGTAGCCATTGCCAAGCTGGGAAATGCTGTAGCATGGATTTTTTTAAATCTGACATAAAATTATCTAAATCACAAATTCATATATATTATGCACAAAAAGTGCTAAGAAGTCTTTATTAGGATGAATCCTATTTCAATATAGTACAAAACCATTTTTAAGTTCTGAGGCATTATATAAATTTTTATTTATGAATTAGATTGAAAAATAAGAAATTATTTTAAATTTTTATTTAAAAAATCGAAAAAATGCTGCTCATTGTTTTTAAAATTAAGGTGAACAGCATTCAATAATGTAGCTTAAATTAATACTGCTTAAAGGGTTGTTGGCAATATAACTGGTAAAGCGTATTCAATACCTGAACTAAATTGGCATCTTTAATCGAATAATAAATTTGTTTTCCGTCTCGACGAGTCATGACAACATCACTTTTACGTAGCATCATCAATTGTTGAGACAATGTAGGTTGTTTAATGTCAGTGATTTGTTCAATCTGAGACACATTTAATTCTTGCTGTGCCAGATGACATAAGATTAGGAGACGATCCGTATTTGCCAGTGATTTCAAAACGCCCACGACGAGTTCGGCAGAATCACGCATAGTGGTGATTTCCAGATCGGTATTCATTGGAAAATGTCCATAGGATTAACAACAATTCAAGTATACGGATATCAGATTTTAATACATTGAATAAATAAGACAAATTTTATGGTTTTTAGTGAATCTTAATATCAATATTATTTATAAGTAAAAAATAAGTTTATCAGTTAATTTTATTGCTTAAATTTAGTGCAATCTATCATAAAAACATTTATAGATATAAGTCATTCGCTTAAAAAAACATGCAGAATTTTAATTTGGTTGTATGATCTAAACATCATTTTAATACAAAGACATCAGGGAAATATTCATGAGCACAGATTCAGCTTTTCCAGTACCAGAAAATTTAGGTATTGCGGTTTATAGTAATAATGCAGAAGCCATTGGTAATACGCCATTGGTTCGTATTAATCGTGCAATTCAGTCTGATGCAACGGTATTGGCAAAAGTTGAAAGTCGTAACCCAGCATTTTCAGTTAAATGCCGTGTGGGTGCTGCGCTGATTGCTGATGCTGAAGCAAAGGGTTTGTTGAAACCGGGCATGCATATTGTTGAACCAACCAGTGGTAATACTGGTATTGCACTGGCATTCGTAGCTGCAGCAAAAGGTTATGACATTACATTAACTATGCCTGCGAGTATGAGTATTGAACGCCGCAAAGTGTTGAAATCTTTTGGTGCAAATTTAGTGTTAACTGAACCTGCTAAAGGGATGAAAGGTGCGATTGATGAAGCACAGCATTTAGTCGATGAACATCCTGACACTTATTATTTACCTCAACAGTTTGAAAATCCAGCAAACCCTAAAATTCATGAACAAACCACAGGTCCTGAAATTTGGGCAGCGACTGGTGGTAAAGTCGATATTTTAGTGGCAGGTGTGGGGACAGGTGGTACGATTACCGGTATTTCAAACTTTTTTGAAAAAGTAAAAAATCAACCGATCTATTCTGTTGCCGTTGAACCTGCGGAATCTCCAATTATTGCGCAAGTGAAAAAAGGAGAACCGTTAACTCCAGGCCCACATAAAATTCAAGGGATTGGTGCCAACTTTATTCCAGGGAACTTAGACCTAGATCTTGTTGATGAAGTGATGAGCATTGAAAGTAGCGAAGCCATTGAATGGGCGCGCAAAACAGCAACACATGAAGGTATCTTAGTTGGTATTTCTAGTGGTGCAGCAATGGCAGCGGCAGCTAAACTAGCAGCACGTCCTGAAAATGCAGGGAAAAATATTGTCGTGATCCTACCTGATGGTGGTGAACGTTATCTTTCTTCTGTTTTATTTGAAGATATTAGTGCTGACTAATTTTTCAGTAAAATACAAAAAGCTTGTTCATTTGAATGGGCTTTTTTATTGTTTTTTTATTAAGAGTCACTCACTCCCTGACGATAGTTATAAATCAACTGAATCAGTTCCTTATCCCTAATGTTGCAGCTATAGTCTGAAATGAAGTATAAAAAAACTTGACCTTACAATAATGTCAATGTTTAAGCTATAACATGTCATAGAGTCTTAGTATTGAGATATCGTTATGAGCTTACAAACACAATCATCCTTGTCTGAAGGAACACTCGAAATTGAGGGCATGACCTGTGCGTCGTGTGTTGCACGTGTTGAAAAAGCATTAAAAAAAGTTGAGGGTATTGAGGAGGCTTCGGTTAATCTGGCGACAGAAACCGCTCATATTCGTGGTCATGTACCTATCAATTATGCAGCAGCCATTCAATCTGTAGAAAAAGCTGGGTTTACGGTTGCAACTAAAAGCATAGAGCTGAACATTGAAGGAATGACTTGCGCATCTTGCGTTGCACGTGTCGAAAAAGCCATTCAAAAAGTACCTGCTGTGGTTTCTGCTCAAGTCAATTTAGCCACAGAAAAAGCCACAATTCAGGCTGTGGCATCGGTAGAAAATACGCAGATTATACAGGCGATTGAAAAAGCCGGATTTTATGTTGCCGCGCAAGATATTGAACTGAATATTGAAGGGATGACTTGCGCGTCCTGTGTTGCCCGCGTCGAAAAAGCACTGAATGCAGTTGATGGTGTCACACAGGCTACTGTGAATCTGGCATTGGAAAAAGCCTTTATTCAGGCACCTGCATCAAAAGTGAATGAATTAATTGCTGCGGTTAAAAAAGCAGGTTATCGCGCAGAGCTTTCTACAACCCAGCAACCATCTCAAACTGATAAAAAAGCTGATGAATTGCGTTTGCTGAAACGTGATTTATGGATTGTGTTAGTTTTGGCTGTGCCTGTATTTATTTTGGAAATGGGTTCGCATATGATCCCAGCTTTCCATCATTTTGTTGCACAAAATATTGGTACCCAAAATAGTTGGTACATTCAGTTTTTTTTAACCACCCTGGTGTTGATTTTTCCCGGACGACGTTTTTACCAACATGGGATACCCGCATTACTGCGTTTAGCACCTGATATGAACTCACTTGTCGCAGTGGGAACCTTGGCGGCATATAGTTTTTCATGCGTTGCAACTTTTGCTTCTCAATTATTGCCCCAAGGTACGGTACATGTGTATTTTGAGGCGGCAGCAGTCATTGTGGCTTTGATTTTACTTGGCCGCTTTATGGAGGCCAAAGCTAAAGGTAAAACATCACAAGCCATTCAATATCTAGTAGGTATGCAACCGAAAATAGCACGTGTAGAACACGCGGGTGAAACGGTAGATATGCCAGTCGTAGACGTGCAAACTGGCATGATCATTGAAATACGGCCTGGCGAACGTTGTCCTGTGGATGGTGAGGTGGTATCTGGTAATAGTTATATTGATGAGTCAATGATCAGTGGCGAACCGATTCCTGTGGGAAAACAAGTTGGGGATCAAGTGGTTGGCGGTACGATTAACCAAAATGGTCATTTAAAAATTAAAGCAACTGCTGTTGGGCAAGACTCCGTTTTGGCGCAAATCATTCATATGGTTGAACAGGCTCAGGGTTCAAAACTTCCGATTCAAGCTTTAGTCGATAAAGTCACCTTATGGTTTGTACCTGTGGTGATGTCACTTGCCGTGATAACGTTTTTGGTTTGGTATTTTGTTGGACCAGAACCAAGTTTAACTTATGCTTTAGTGAATGCGGTTGCGGTACTGATTATTGCCTGTCCATGTGCCATGGGGTTGGCAACACCGACTTCAATTATGGTGGGTACAGGTCGCGGTGCTGAACTTGGCGTGCTTTTTCGTAAAGGTGAAGCGCTACAGCAACTTAAAAGCACACAAGTGGTTGCTGTCGATAAAACAGGAACCCTAACCGAAGGCAAGCCTAAGCTGACTGATTTTGATGTCACACAAGGTTTTGATAAAGATCGTGTGTTTCAAATTTTAGCATCAGTTGAAAGTAAGTCTGAACATCCGATTGCTTATGCGATTGTGCAAGCTGCACAAAATAAAAAAATAGAGTTGCTTGAAGTTGAACAGTTTGACTCGGTCACAGGTGCCGGGATTCAGGCTGTGGTTAATGGTCAGCATATTTATATTGGTGCCGATCATCTCATGCAAAAACTGGGTTTAGAGACTTCCGTATTTGCTGAATATGTACAAAACATGGGCAATGAAGGTAAAACACCGCTTTATATTTCAATTGACCAGAAACTTGCAGCAATTGTGGCGGTGGCCGATCCAATTAAGGACACGACCTATTCAGCGATTCAAACTTTGCATGATCTAGGTTTAAAAGTTGCCATGATCACGGGGGATAACCGTCATACCGCAACAGCGATTGCGAAACAATTAAAGATTGACCATGTTATTGCAGAAGTGATGCCTGATCAAAAAGTGCAATCAGTGCAACAACTGCAAAAAGAGCATGGTGTTGTGTGTTTTGTCGGTGATGGGATTAATGATGCGCCAGCGTTGGCACAGGCAGATGTCGGTATGGCAATTGGTACAGGTACGGATGTGGCGATTGAAGCTGCGGATGTGGTACTAATGTCGGGTAATTTACAAATGGTGCCAACCGCAATTTCATTGAGTACGGCAACCATGAATAATATTCGTCAAAACCTATTCTGGGCATTTGTCTATAACGCAGCGTTAATTCCTGTGGCTGCGGGTGTTCTCTATCCATTCTTTGGCATATTACTTTCACCAATGTTTGCCGCAGGTGCGATGGCATTATCTTCAGTTTTTGTAGTTTCAAACGCACTTCGACTCAAAGGTTTTAAAGGGCCTGTATTTAAGGAGTCTTAAAATGAATATCGGTCAAGCAGCAAAAATATCAGGTATTTCTGCCAAGATGATTCGTTATTATGAATCCATTGGCTTGTTGACAAGTGCTCGACGTACAGAAGCAGGCTATCGAATTTATAGTGATGCGGATGTGAAAATCTTGAGCTTTTTACGTCATGCACGAGATTTGGGGTTTTCATCTGAGCAAATGAAAGAACTGCTTGGTCTTTGGAAAAATGAGGAACGCCACAGTGCCGAAGTGAAGCAATTGGCTTTGAAACATATTCATACCTTGAATCAAAAAATTGCAGATTTACAAGCCATGGTAGAAATATTGCAGCAGTCTGTGGATGGCTGTGCAGGCAATGAACAAGCAGACTGTAATATTTTGAACCAGATTGAAAAAGGAATAGCAGAAAGTTGCCATACCGCTCCAGAGTAAAAATGCCTTGACCTTCCTATTGTGGCAAGGTTTATAGTCTTAATCAGTGAAATATGAGGAAGAAAAAATGAAATTTCGTATTGAAAATATGACTTGTGGTGGTTGCGCACGTAGCGTAACAGCGACCATTAAAGATTTAGATGAAAATGCAACTGTAAATATTGATGTGGACACTAAATTGGTTGAAGTGAACACGACCGTTGCAGAAGATAAAATTGTTGCTGCATTGACTGAAGATGGTTTTCCGCCAGTAATTGCTTAAAGAATGATATTGACTTTCTTAAGGATGATTTTACTGTGATGTATGGATCACCCATTCAGTCCTAAGAAGAT
Organism: Acinetobacter sp.; assembly: GCF_050285345.1. Classification (GTDB taxonomy): domain Bacteria; phylum Pseudomonadota; class Gammaproteobacteria; order Pseudomonadales; family Moraxellaceae; genus Acinetobacter. The sequence goes on along the minus strand of NZ_JBLZXR010000021.1, from coordinate 9,373 downwards.
CGATAAATAAGAAAATCGATAATCGTTGTAAAAAAGCCGAACAGATGTTCGGCTTTTATATTGTAAGTTTTAAACCGCCGAAATTTTATCTGGGGTCATCAGTGCTTGGTTAATATAAAGCTTAATTAGGCGCTCACGTGAACCAATCGATTTTTGGTAGTGTGTCGAGTTGAGCAGGAGCGATGCACCATAAGTCACTGTCCAAATGTAGGATAAATAGTCACGGATCGACATGGCACTTTCGAGTGATTTTAAATAGTCACTGGTCATGTCCTTAATTTCAATAATCCGTTCTTCGCGTACTTGATATAATTCTTCAAATAACTCTTTTAATTTACGCTCGTTATTGGTCAAACGTTCTTCAATCACATGCAATAAAATCGTACGGTTTGAATTTAGCATGTTGTACAGCATGTACTGCGAAACATAAGTCTTGATATCGTGATTATATTTTTTAGAAATTTCCAGCAGGCGTTTTTCATTCAGAATAATCAATTCTAAATACAGCTGATTTTTACTTTTAAAATGTTTGTAAATCGTGCCTTTGGCAATATCTAGCTCGCTAGCCAATTCACTTAAGGTAATATCCTGATTATTATCCAGCAATAACGTTTCTGCCATCGCTAAAATTTTCTCTTTGCGTATTAGAAAATTTTGTTGGCGTACTGTAGTCATCTTTATCGTTCCAAATACATCAATGGCGAGCATAACTCCTAGATTACGGTCTTTCGATCTTATCTAAAATAACACTATGGTCGAGAAGAATGCTCAAATTTGGTTTAAAAATAAACACTCGAAAATTATTGGAATTTTCCTGTTTTTCATAAGTTGTTATGTAAAGTCAAGAAAAGTGAACTCTAGAGGTCATTTCTAGTGAATAAAATTCCATTTTAATTTTTTTTATTCTATTGTCAATGCGCACAAAAACGGCGGTTAAGTCTAATAATTCATCACCATGAGTTTGAAAGATCAGTCCTTTGGACAAGGTTTTAGGTTCTATATGTACGCTTCAACGAAAAATCAATTTATCAGCTTAATCTGCTTTATCCAATTTTTATCTGCCCGATCGCGGTTCTAAAAAATTCAAAACTGAACGCTATATTTTCAGTATTTTTCAATGTTTTCTAGTTAAAACATCGAACACAAAATCTCACCAATTTTACTCAGTTGAAATTAAAACTTTGATTTCGCTTAGGATACTTTTATCTAAAAAAAATGCGGCATTACTTTAAAGCAGCATTCAATGTACAAGGGAAGAAATTATGCCAATTTATAATGCGCCACTCAAAGACATGGAGTTTATTTTAAATGATGTGTTTCAGGCAGATGAATTCTGGCAGTCAAATGAAAATTTAGCCCACATCGATATGGCAACTGCAAATGCCATTTTAGAAGAAATGGCGAAATTTTCGAAAAACGTCATTCTAGATTTGAACCGCAGTGCCGATGAAGAAGGCGGTGCACAGTTTAATCAGGGCGTTGTCACTACACCTACAGGCTTTAAAGATGCGTTCAAACAATTCGCTGAAGGTGGTTGGGTCGGTTTAGGCGCTTCTGAAGAATGGGGCGGTCAGAACATGCCGAAAATGCTGACTGTGCTTGCAGATGAAATGATTTGGAGTACCAACCCTTCATTTATGCTGTATCCGCTGTTGACTGTGGGCGCAGGTATGGCGATCAATGACCGCGCATCGCAAGAGCAAAAAGAAACCTATTTGCCAAAATTCTACACAGGTGAATGGTCAGGTACGATGTGTTTGACTGAACCGCATTCAGGAACTGATTTGGGGATCATTAAAACCAAAGCAGAACCCAATGAAGATGGTTCATTTAATATTACCGGTACAAAAATTTTCATTACCAGCGGTGAACACGATCTGTGTGAAAACATCATTCACTTAGTTTTGGCAAAAACACCAAATGCGCCAGCGGGTTCACGTGGCATTTCACTGTTCATCGTGCCGAAATTTCATGTCAATGCTGATGATGGTTCAATCGGCGAGCGCAACGCAGTATCAGCAGGTTCTATTGAGCACAAGATGGGGATTAAAGGCTCAGCAACTTGTGTCATGAACTTTGATGGTGCCAAAGGCTATATCGTAGGTAAAGAAAACGAAGGTCTTGCTGCGATGTTCGTGATGATGAACTATGAGCGTTTATCTATGGGTATTCAGGGGATTGGCGCGGCAGAATTTGCTTATCAAAACGCTGCACAATATGCGACAGACCGCTTGCAAGGTCGCTCTGCAACGGGTGTTCAATCGCCAGAAAAACCAGCAGATTCAATTTTAGTCCATGGTGATGTACGCCGTATGTTGCTGAACGTACGCGCAAATAATGAAGCTTCTCGTGCATTTGCGGTCTATGTCGGTCAACAACTGGACATCACGAAATATTCAACGGATGAAGCGGCTGTGAAAAAGGCCAATGACCGTGTTGCACTGTTAACTCCAATTGCTAAAGCTTATTTAACCGATACTGCGCTGCAAGCAACACTAGAAGCGCAAATGTGCTTTGGCGGCCACGGCTATATTCGTGAATGGGGCATGGAGCAATGTATCCGTGACTTACGTATCTCACAAATTTACGAAGGCACCAACGGCGTACAAGCGATTGACTTGATTGGTCGTAAAACCACGAAATGTAATGGTGTATTCATTGCAGAATATATTGCAGAAATTCGTGAATTTGCAGCGTCAATGTCGGATTCTAAAGTGAAAACGGCTGCGGTTCAGGTTTGTGACGAAGTTGAAGCTTTAACGCAATTTATTGTTGAGCAGTCAAAAACCGCACCTGACTTCACTAGTTCAGTCGCGGTTGATTACTTGCATGCTGTGGGCTTATTAAGCTTTGTATATATGTTTGCACGTATTAGCAAAGCGGCAGCGGCAAAACCAGAAAGCTTCTTCCAAAACAAATTGGTTCTTGCCGACTATTATGTTGAAAAAGTCCTGCCTGATTTAGCAGCACGTGCGCAACGTATCAAAGCGGGTTCTGCGCTGATTATGCAGTTATCTGAAGAATACTTCACCGCTCAGTCTTAAGCTGTAGGCGAAATTTAAGCAAAACACATTAAGATGGAAAGTACCAAGGAAGCAGCCATGTTTCCTTGGTTTGAAAAGATTTAAAACAGGATGAAATAAAAAATGATTGTAATTGTAGATGGTGTGCGTACAGCGATGGGTGGTTTTCAGGGTTCACTTTCATCTTGTACAGCCCCAGATTTAGGTGCTACAGCGATCCAAGCCGTAGTGTCACGTTCAGGCTTACAACCTACTGATATTGATGAAGTGATTTTTGGTTGTGTGCTGCCTGCAGGTTTAAAACAAGGTCCTGCACGTCAAGCCATGCGCCAAGCGGGTTTGCCTGATTCAACAGGTGCAACCACGATTAATAAAATTTGTGGTTCGGGGATGAAAGCAGTGATGCAAGCTGCCGATGCGATTAAAGCTGGTTCTGCCAATATTGTGGTGGCAGGCGGTATGGAATCGATGTCGAATGCCCCTTATTTATTAGAAAAGGCACGTGCGGGCTACCGTATGGGGCATGGCAAAACCACCGACCACATGTTCCAAGAAGGCCTAGAGGATGCTGAAACAGGTCTGTCGATGGGTATTCTTGCGCAAGAAATGGCCGACAAAAAAGGCTATACCCGTGAACAACAAGATGCGTTTGCGATTAATTCATTAAATAAAGCTGTTGCAGCCATTAACGGTGGTTTCTTTAAAGATGAAATCGTACCTGTAACGGTGAAAAGCCGTAAAGGCGATGTCGTAGTTGAACAAGATGAACAACCTTTAAATGCAAAAGCTGACAAAATTCCAACTTTACGTCCTGCATTTAAAAAAGATGGCACCATTACAGCGGCTAATGCCAGCTCAATTTCTGATGGTGCATCGGCTTTGGTGATTACTTCTGCTGAAACAGCCAATGCACGTGGCTTAAAGCCATTGGCCAATATTGTGGCCTATGCGAGCAACTCACAGCATCCTTCAGAATTTACCATTGCGCCAGTTGGTGCAATTGAAAAAGTACTGCAAAAAGCAGGTTGGGATGCCAAAGATGTCGATCTTTGGGAAGTGAATGAAGCATTTGCCATGGTTACCATGCTTGCCATTGATGGATTTAACCTAGATGAAGCAAAAGTGAACATTAATGGTGGCGCTTGCTCACTAGGTCATCCGCTCGGTTCATCAGGTTCGCGTATTATCGTGACACTTTTACACGCACTAAAACGTACAGGCGGTAAAAAAGGTGTAGCGGCATTATGTATTGGTGGCGGTGAGGCAACAGCAATTGCGGTTGAACTTGTGTAATTTGCCTCAATTATCATTTTTTTAGATAAGTAAGTTTTTAGATAAGCAATAACAAAGCCATTTCAGCCCGCTGGGATGGCGACACTATAGATGTTTATTTTGAGATGTTATTTTTGAGATTTTGATTATGAACGGTTTAGATCGCATTCGTTTACTCTCCCTTCACGACAAAGTGATGTCTGCTGAAAAAGCAATTGAGTTAATTCAAGATGGTTCAGTGGTTGGTTTAAGTGGTTTTGGTGGTGCAGGTGAAGCAAAAACAGTTCCTCTAGCACTTGCCGATCACGCTGCTTCACATCCTTTACGCATCACGCTGGCAACAGGTGCAAGCCTAGGCAATAGTATCGATGGCCGCTTAAACGAGGCGCATGCCATTGAGCGTCGTTATCCTTACCAAGCAGACCCAGGCTTACGTAAAGCCATCAATGCGGGTGAGGTGATGTATATCGATCAGCATTTGTCTGAAATGGCAGACAATATTCGCCATCATAATTTACCGCGTATTAATGTAGCGGTGATTGCAGCAACCGCAATTACCGAAGATGGCCAAATCATTCCAACCGGTTCGTGCGGTAACTCGGCAAACTTTATTGAAATGGCGGATCATGTGATTGTCGAAATTGACAATACCATCAATCCCGTACTTGAAGGTGTACATGATATTTATGTGCCAAAAGCGCGTCCAAATCGTGGGCCAATTCCATTAACGCAAGTGGGTGAGCGTATTGGTACGATTGGCATCAATGTCAGTCCTGAAAAAATTTCTGCAATTGTGATCAATGATTTACCAGATACGCAATTCAAAATGGACGAGCCAGACGTTGAAACTTTAGCGATTGCTCAACATTTAATTACTTTCTTTGAAGGTGAAGTGGCAGATGGTCGTTTACCTGAAAATTTAGGCCCATTGCAGTCAGGTGTCGGTTCGATTGCCAATGCAGTATTTGCAGGCTTTGAACATTCAAATTTCCATGATCTTGAAATGTATTCAGAAGTGCTTCAAGACTGTACCTTCCAGTTGATTGATTCAGGCAAAATGAAGTTTGCTTCCGGTTGCTCAATGACCTTGTCTGAACCTTGCGCACAGCATGTGATGAGCAATTTTGACCAATATAAAGACAAAATTGTGCTGCGCCCGCAAGAACTGTCGAATAATCCTGAAATCATCCGTCGCCTAGGCATTATTGCAATCAATACAGCATTGGAGTTTGATATTTACGGAAACGTGAATTCCACCCATGTGACCGGAACCAAAATGATGAACGGCATTGGTGGTTCAGGTGACTTTACCCGCCATGCACATATAGCCATTTTCGTAACGAAATCAGTGGCGAAAGGTGGTGCGATTTCATCTGTAGTGCCGATGGTTAGCCATACTGATCACACCGATCATGATGTGGATATTGTGGTAACCGAACAAGGTTTGGCAGATTTACGTGGCCTTGCGCCGCGTGAACGTGCACGCAAAGTGATTGAAATTTGTGCACATCCAAGCTATCGCGCAGAATTGATGAGCTACTTTGAACGTGCTTGCGAGCGTGGTGGACAAACACCGCATCTGTTAAATGAAGCTTTGTCTTGGCATGCAAAATTTGAAGAAACAGGCAGTATGAAAAGCGATTAAATTGAAGTGAAGAAAGAGCCCGATTCGTTCGGGCTTTTTTATTTTTCTGTGATTATTTCTAAGTCGAATTTTAAATTACCGTAATCAACTCAGCAAAATCTTGTACAAAATAATCCGCTTTTGCCTTGATGTGCTCTAACTCATGTTCAGAATATTGATCATAAATCGCCACAACTTCAATACCGGCTTGATTGGCCGCTTCAATACCAATTAAAGAATCTTCAATAATTAAGCATTCCTCTGGTTTAAACCCAAAATGCTGCATGGCTTTTAAATAAACTTCTGGATGTGGTTTGATATTTTCCACATTTTCACGGGTCAATATGAGGTGGAAGTCTCGTTCAAAATGCAATTTAGGATGAATATTCGCGTTCTTGGATTGATAGCGTCGAATATTGTGAATACTCGTGGTGGTGGTAATGGCAACGGCGATGCCTTGTTGAATTAAGGCTTGAACAAAAATCTCTGCCTGCGGTTTGAGTTGAATCACATGATCGAGAAAATGATATGAAATGGTATAACGATACGTTTTGATTTCTTCTACGCTTAAATTTTGAATCTCATAGCTTTCTTTGAGAAAGTGACAGTACATTAGGTAGGGATCAGGACTTTGCCTAAATTTTTGTAGTTGAATATCACGTTGCTGCTGGATGCTTAAATGACTGATGATTTGACCCGTTAAGTCTTGAATGAGCTGTGCATCGACTTGATTCCAAATCCCCACAGAATCAATGAGTGTCCCATCAAGGTCAAAACATACCAATTTTTTAGCATTCAACATGCTTTATATCCTCGCCCAATTTTAGGGAATTATGCGGATTCTAAGGAGTGAATGAAAGTCATACGTGGGGTTGGTAAATAGTCTGGCGTTTCATTGGTAATAAAAGTAATATTTCGATATTGGCATTTTCAATATTTCTGCCGATGATACAAACTAAATTTTAGCGTTATCGATGAAGGATTTTAACTTTCGTGTTTGAATTGGACTGTAAACTTCTTAGCATTTTTTTTCATGTTTATAAGTACAAAAATGTCTCGCAGGCTGCTGAACATTTACAAATGAGTCAACCGACGGTGAGTAATATCCTAAATAAAATCCGACAGCATTATAACGACCCATTATTTTTAAGAATAGGCAATGAAATGGTGCCAACGGAACTGTCTCGTCAGCTTTTTCCTTTGGTCAGTGAAGCATTAAGTAAAGTTGAAGCCATTAATAACTTTTCGATCGACTTTGACCAAGCGATTTCGGATCAGAAATTTACCTTGGCGATGACCGATGTATCGCACTTGGTTTTATTGCCTAAAATTAGCCAATATTTAAAAAACCATGCGCCACAAATCCGCTTAAATGTTCGACCAATTACCAGTGAGACCAGTTATCAAATGGCCAATGGCGAAATTGATTTGGCACTGGGTTTTTTACCACATTTAGAAAGTGGTTTTTATCAGCAAAAATTATTTGAACAATATTATGTGGTGATTGCGGCAAAAGATCATCCGCGTCTTACAGGCGATACCATTACAACAGCACAATATTTAAGTGAATCGCATATCGATATTGATGCCGGAATGGGGCATTACCATATAGAAAATGAGTTGCTGAACCTCGACTTGAAACGCGATATTTTGATGCGTTTGCCGAGTTATTTAGGTGTGGGTCTGGTGGTGCAAGATACGGATGCGATTGCCACAGTGCCGTATTATCTGAGTGAAGTCTTACTTTCTCGTGGCAATTTAAAAATATTTGAAGCACCGATTGCTTTTCCAACCTATGGGGTAAAACAGTATTGGCATATGTCCTGTCACCATAAACCGAGTCATCAATGGCTGCGTCATATGCTCCATGAAATTTTGGTCAAATAATCAAAATATTATTCAACAGACCTTATTCAAAAGTGCGCTGATTTTATCTTTTTTGAGTTTGATCAATTGGCAGCCAGAAAGAAGACTGATGCTTATAAGTATCATCAAGGTGGTTGAAGTTGCTGCTAATACTGACATGACATACACTCACAAAGCTTTGATTTATTTTAATTCATGGGCAATGGAATTACACAGTTTAAAGAATTGTTAGCTTAAAAATTTAGCTGTGTCAGGTTGATTAAAGCTAATCAGCAATAATTTATGATGAATAAAGCGTAATTTGTCTAAAACGAGGTTGGACAAGGTAAAGGGATAGGCATCATCTAGGCCCATACTACGGTTTAAGGCATTTAAATTGAAGGTGAGTGTCATCCAATGTTGCAGCAATAAATCAAAATCTTGTGCGCCGATCGGATTTTCATTAAGTTCTAAATTATTCAAATTATGTTTATTGGTTTTGACCACTAAACCTGCATGATAGGCGGTTTCTAAGGTATCCATCATATGTAAATAATGTGCCCAAGTTTCGGCCCAATCTTCCCAAGGATGTGTACTGGCATAGGAACTAACAAAATTATCTGTCCAGTTCAGCGGTGCACCATCATTATAATGGCGTTTTAATGCTTCATTATAGTCTTGGCGTTCATCGCCAAAGTACAAACGAAATTCATCAATTAACTCTGGGTATACATGTTGAAGTAAATCAAAATAATAGTGTCCACTTTCATGGCGAAAATGCCCCAAAAGGGTTCGATAGTTTTCACCCATTTTAACCCGCGTTGTTTCACGGTAAATCACATCGGCTTCACTGGCATTTAAGGTAATCACGCCATTGGCATGTCCCGTCATGACAGGCTGGTTTTCTGTCGGCATTAGAAAATTGAAACTTAGCCCAAAACGATCATCATCACTACGTTTGGCTCTAGGCATAATATTGAGCTGTTGCATCAAATATAAAAAACGTCGTTTCGCATACTCTAAACGCGCCCAATATACGATATGGTCGGGGTTATCTAAACTTGGAATAATGTGGGTCAACTGACATGATTCACAATAGATTTCATCACTTTCGGCGGGTATCATCCAGTTGCAGACTTGGTGATGCTGATAATTATAACAAGGCTTGTAGCGTTTCCCTTTTTGTTCATTATTAAGTGCCAGCCAAAGCGTCGCGCTGTGTTTTTCAAAACAGCCCATGTCTTTTTCAGCGGCAATATAACCCAATGCTGTATGACAGCTCATACATTCGGTGTTGGCGAAAAACACTTGATTATGACAAACAGCGCAGCTGAAATATTTCATGGCAGTTCTGATGAGGCAGTATTTTGAACAATTATAAATCAAGATCAATAAGTACATCAGCGCTTGTCGCTAAAAGTTACGATAAACCGAATAGCTCAAACAAAATGATAATCACATTTTTAATATTGAACTGGTTCAGTTTTAACCTGCATTTTTTGATGCGCCGTCATGTTTAATTGCTAAAAACCTTGGGGCTTAGGAAGTAAACATATACAAAATGTATGGTAACTTCCTAATATGAAAAGTAAAAATAGATACTATTCTC